>NZ_JAPIVJ010000010.1:0-124227 GCF_054182245.1 Komagataeibacter sp. NFXK3 | reverse complement strand
TCTATTCCACCTTCCTGCAGCGCGCCTATGACCAGGTGATGCATGACGTGGTGCTGCAGAAGCTGCCGGTGCGCTTCGCCATCGACCGCGCGGGCCTTGTTGGCGCCGATGGCGCGACCCATGCCGGCTCCTTCGACATCGCCTATCTGGGCTGCCTGCCCGGCATCACGCTCATGGCGCCGAGCGACGAGCTTGAACTGCTGAACATGACCGCCACCGCCATCGCGTTTGACGAAGGCCCGCTCGGCCTGCGCTACCCGCGCGGCGCGGGGCTGGGGCTGGAACTGCCGGCCGCGGGCCAGATCATCGAGATCGGGCGCGGGCGAATCGTGCGTGAAATGCAGCGCCAGTCTGGCCCCGAGCAGGGCGGCATCGCCATCCTCTCGCTCGGACCGAGGCTTGCCGATGCGCTGAAGGCGGCTGACATGCTGGCAGCGCAGGGGCTTGCCCCCACCGTGGCCGATGCCCGCTTCGCCAAGCCGCTCGACACCGCGCTGATCGAGCAGCTTGCGCGCAACCATGCGGTGCTGATCACCATCGAGGAAGGCTCGGTTGGCGGATTCGGCTCCTTTGTCATGACGCACCTGGCCAAGACCGGCCTGCTCGACCGCGTGCGCTTCCGCCCCATGACCCTGCCCGACCGCTTCATCGACCATAACAGCCAGGAGGCCCAGTACCATGAGGCCGGGCTGGATGCGCCCGCCATCGTGGCGACCGCGCTTTCGGCGCTTGGCGTGCCGCAGTCACGGCAGATGGCCTGAGCCGCAGGCCGGTCGGGGTAGCACCGCTCATGGCAAAACGACGCGTTGACCAGATGCTGGTGGACCGGGGGCTGGTGGAAAGCCGCACCCGGGCGCAGGCACTCATCATGGCGGGGCTGGTCTATACATCTGACCGGCGCATTGCCAAGGCGGGCGACCAGTTGCCCGAGGATGCGCCGCTTGCGCTCAAGGGGCAGGACCACCCGTGGGTCTCGCGCGGGGGAATCAAGCTGGCGCATGGGCTGGAGCATTTTGGCCTCTCGCCTGCCGGCCTGACCTGCCTTGACGTGGGGGCCTCGACCGGCGGCTTTACCGACGTGCTGCTGCATGAAGGGGCCGCGAAGGTCTATGCGGTCGATGTCGGCCACGGCCAGCTTGCGTGGAAGCTGCGCTCGAACACCGAGCAGGTCGTGGTGCTGGAAAAATGCAATGCCCGCGCGCTCAATGCCACGATCATCCCCGACCCGATTGATGCGCTGGTTTGCGATGCCAGCTTTATCGGCCTGCGCACGGTGCTGCCCGCAGGGCTTGACCTGTGCGTGCCCGGTGCGTGGGCCATTGCGCTGATCAAGCCGCAATTCGAGGCTGGGCGCGATGCGGTTGGCCCCAAGGGCGTGGTGCGCGACCCGGCGGTGCATGAGGCCGTGTGCGCGATGATACGCGACTGGTGGGCGGACCTGCCGGGCTGGAGCGTTCTGGGCATTGATGCCAGCCCCATTACCGGGCCGGAAGGCAACCGCGAATTCCTGATCGCGGCCCGCAAGGACGGCTGATCGGCAGTCGCATCCACGGCCCCGGATGTGATACACAGGCCCCGAGAGCGGCATGCAACGCCCCTCCCCTTACGCATGACATGAAAAAACAGAGGCAGCACCGGTATGTCCGCAGCCCCCGCAACTTCTCCTTCCCGGTTACGCGACGGGACGGCGGCCTCGCTCCTTGATGATGCGGAGCGCACGCGCATCCGGGCCAAATCCGCCCAGTTCGCGCCGCCCACCGCAGCCCTGCCCGATGGAAGGCGCGACCTTGTGGGCCTGTCACGTGAGGAACTGACCGACATCATGGTCGAGATTGGCGAAAAGCCATTCCGCACCAAGCAGCTATGGCACTGGATCTACCATCAGGGCGCCACCGATTTCTCGCGCATGAGTTCGATTGCCCGCCCCCTGCAGGAGAAGCTGGCCGAACGCTTCATCGTAGGCCGCCCCGGCGTGGTGACGGAGCAGACCTCGCAGGATTCCACGCGCAAATTCCTCTTCCGCTTCCGTGACGGGCAGGAGGCGGAAACGGTCTACATCCCCGACCGGCAGGAAGACCGCGGGGCGGTGTGCATTTCCTCGCAGGTGGGCTGCACGCTGTCATGCACCTTCTGCCATACCGGCACGCAGGCACTGGTGCGCAACCTTGGTGCTGCCGAGATCGTGGGCCAGTTCATGGCGGCACGTGACAGCTATGGCGAATGGCCCAGCCCCAAGGGGGATACGCCGCGCCTGCTGTCCACCATCGTGCTGATGGGCATGGGCGAGCCGCTGTACAATTACGACAACGTGGCCAAGGCCATGCGCATCATCATGGATGGCGAGGGCATTGGCCTTTCGCGCCGGCGCATAACACTCTCCACATCCGGTGTTGTGCCGATGATGGATCAGTGCGGCGCCGAGCTTGGCATCAACCTGGCCGTGTCGCTCCATGCCGTGCGCGATGACCTGCGCGACGAGATCGTGCCGCTCAACCGCAAATACCCCATCAGGGAAGTCATTGCCGCCTGCCGCCGCTACCCCGCCGCCAGCAATGCACGGCGCATCACGTTTGAATACATCATGCTGCGCGGCATCAATGACAGCGAGGCCGATGCGCGTGAACTCGTGCGGCTGATCTCGGGCATTCCGGCCAAGGTCAACCTCATTCCGTTCAACCCGTGGCCGGGCAGCAGCTACAAACCCTCGACGCGCGAGCAGCTTGAAAAGTTTGCGAATATCGTGATGGATGCGGGCTTCGCCTCGCCCATCCGCATGCCGCGCGGGCGCGACATCCTTGCCGCATGCGGGCAGCTGCGCACCGAAAGCCAGCGCCTGCGCCGGGCCGCCCGGCCTGAAGGTGCCCCCGATCCGGTGGAATGACGTAAAAATCCGCCTTTCGCTTCTGGTCGCCCGCAGCGTGGGGTGCTAGGAGGGCAGGCCGCCGGTTTTCCCGGCAAAGTATTGTCCAAGTTTTGTCGACAGGAGCGTTCTCCCATGGCCGCCAAGGATGTCAAAAAGGTCGTTCTCGCGTATTCGGGCGGTCTTGATACTTCCGTGATTCTGCGCTGGCTGCAGACCACCTATAACTGTGAAGTCGTGACCTTCACCGCCGATCTCGGCCAGGGCGAGGAGCTTGAGCCCGCCCGCCGCAAGGCCGAGATGTTTGGCGTGAAGGAAATTTTTGTCGAGGACCTGCGCGAGACTTTCGTCAAGGATTTCGTCTTCCCCATGTTCCGCGCCAATGCGCTGTATGAGGGGCAGTACCTGCTGGGCACCTCCATCGCCCGCCCGCTGATCGCCCAGCGCCAGATCGAGATTGCCGAGCAGGTCGGCGCCGATGCCGTGGCCCATGGCGCCACCGGCAAGGGCAACGACCAGGTGCGCTTCGAGCTGGCCTATTACGCGCTCAAGCCCGACATCACCGTAATTGCGCCCTGGCGTGAATGGGACCTGACCTCCCGCACGCGCCTGCTTTCCTTTGCCGAGGAGCACCAGATCCCCATCGCCAAGGACAAGCGCGGCGAGGCCCCCTTCTCGGTCGATGCGAACCTGCTGCACTCCTCATCCGAAGGCAAGCTGCTCGAGGACCCGGCGGTCGGCCCCGATGAGATCGTGTTCCAGCGCACCATCTCGCCCGAGGCAGCGCCGGACAAGGCGACCGAGATCACCATCGATTTCGTATCAGGCGACCCGGTGGCCATCAACGGCGTGGCCATGTCGCCCGCAACGCTGCTCACGCGCCTGAACGAACTGGGCCGTGACAACGGCATCGGCCGCCTCGACCTGGTGGAAAACCGCTTCGTGGGCATGAAGTCGCGCGGCATTTACGAAACGCCGGGCGGCACGATCCTGCTGACCGCGCACCGCAGCATCGAGAGCATCACGCTCGACCGCGAGGCCATGCACCTCAAGGACAGCCTGATGCCGCGCTATGCCGAGGTGATCTATAACGGCCTGTGGTTCTCGCCCGAGCGGCACATGCTGCAGGCGCTGATCGACCGCAGCCAGCACTCCGTCAGCGGTCGCGTGCGGCTCAAGCTGTACAAGGGCAACGTGATCTGCGTGGGCCGTGAAAGCCCCAACAGCCTGTATGACACCCGCGTCGTCACCTTCGAGGATGACCAGGGTGCCTACAACCAGGCCGATGCGCAGGGCTTCATCAAGCTCAACGCGCTGCGCCTGCGCCTTGGCGCCAAGATCGGCCGCCGTGGCGGCGCGCTCTGAGCGCCTGCGTTCCCTCCTTCATCCCTTCAACAGCCTGCCGAGGTGTCATGAAACGCTTTTCCCGTGTCATTCCCCTTCTTGCCGCAGCCGTGGTGGCCCTGCCGCTTGCGGCCTGTGGCGGCGGAAACAAGGATGACCAGCCGGAACTGACCCCGGCGCAGTTCATGGACAACGTGCGCAAGCAGCCCGGTGTCCAGACGCTGCCTGACGGGCTGGCCTACAAGGTGCTCCAGTCCGGCCCGAAGGATGGTGCGCAGCCCACCATCAATGACAGCGTGATGGTGATCTATGAAGGCCGCCTGCCCGATGGCGGCATCTTTGACAGCTCTGACCAGCATGGCCACGGCGCGTATATGCAGATGCCGCTGGAAATGGTGATCAAGGGCTGGCAGGAAGCCGTGCCCAAGATGCATGTGGGCGATACGTGGATGCTGTACGTGCCGCCCGAGCTTGGCTATGGCCACAAGTCGATGGGCATCATCCAGCCCGATAGCCCGCTGATTTTCAAGATCCAGCTGCTTGGCGTCTCGCCCGGCGGCCGTTAAGCCCTGAAAGAGCCATTCATCCGCCGGGTGGGTGGCTCTTTTCACATGACGGTACAGGAACCGGACAACCAACATGGGTATTGCAACCGGGCGCGTAGCGTCCGTACTGCGCGGGGGCTGCCTGCTTGCGTGCGTGGCACTGCTGGGCGCCTGCACGCGCCACGGGCAGGAAGGCTATGCGCGCTACCGCACCAATTGCGGCATCTGCCACCACGGCGGTGAAGGGCTGAAGGGCGAGATCCCGCCCATAACCGGCCGCGTGGACAGGATCGCCACCTCGCCCGAGGGCAGGCAGTACCTCATGCATGTGTTGCTGAACGGGCTCAATGGCCCGCTGAAGATCGATGGCGTGCCCTACAACTTCTTCATGCCGTCTTTCCGCGCCCATCTGTCAGATGAGGAGATCGCCTCCATCCTGAGCTATCTGGCCACGCGCGGCGACACAAAGCCTGCCCCGGTCTTTACCGCAGCCGAGGTGGCCCGTGAGCGCACCCACCCCCTGAGCAGCAGCCTGGTGGCGGATGAACGCCGCCGCCTTGATGCGATCCACCCCCTGCCCTGACAACCGCGCACCTTGACCGGCGCGGGCAAAAAAACGGAAAATACCTTTATGCAACGCCTGTTTTCCGGCATTCAGCCGACCGGTATCCCGCAGCTTGGCAATTACCTGGGCGCGATACGCAACTGGGTTGCGCTCCAGCGCGACCATGAGTGCCTTTTCTGCCTGGTGGACATGCACGCCATCACCACATGGCAGGACCCCGCCACCCTGCGCCAGCAGACACTGGCGCAGACCGCCGTGCTGCTGGCCTCGGGCATTGATGCGCAGAAGCATATCCTGTTCAACCAGTCCGCTGTCAGCGCGCATGCCCGGCTGGGGTGGATCTTCAACTGTGTCGCGCGCCTGGGCTGGCTCAACCGCATGACCCAGTTCAAGGACAAGGCAGGCAAGGACCGCGAGAAGCATTCCGCCGGGCTATACGTCTATCCCGACCTCATGGCGGCCGACATCCTGGCCTACAAGGCAACGGCAGTGCCGGTGGGCGAGGACCAGAAGCAGCACCTTGAACTGACCAACGACATTGCCCAGAAATTCAACCATGATTACGGGGTGGAATTCTTCCCGCAGGTCCAGGCCCTCATCCCGCCGCAGGGCGCGCGTGTGATGAGCCTGCGCGACGGCACCAAGAAAATGTCCAAATCCGATCCCTCCGCCCAGAGCCGGATCGAGATGACGGATGACGCCGATGCCATTGCAAACAAGATCAAGCGCGCCAAAAGCGATTCCGAGGCCCTGCCATCGGAGGAGGCCGGCCTTGAAAACCGGCCCGAGGCCCGCAATCTGGTAACTATCTACGCCACGCTCGCCGGGGTTGCGACGGCAGATGTGCTCCGGCAGTTCGGCGGCCAGGGTTTTGGCCCGTTCAAGGCGGCGCTGACCGAGGTGGTGGTGGGTGCGGTCTGCCCCATCGCCACCGAGACGCAGCGCCTGCTCAGGGAACCCGGCTTTCTGTGCGACACCCTGCGCGAAGGCGCCAACCGCGCCCGCGTCATTGCCGATCCCATCGTATCGGAAGCCGAAGCGCTGATCGGCTTCCTGAAATAACCCCGGAAGGAACCGCCCCATGCGCCAGGAACTGCACAGCCTTCAGGTGAGCACGCATGGCAAGGGGCTGGTTCCGATCGACCGGCCGGTGCTGGCATGGGTGCGCCAGAGCGGCATCGAAACCGGCCTGCTCACCCTGTGGTGCCGCCATACCTCCGCCTCGCTATGCGTGCAGGAAAATGCCGACCCGACCGTGCGCACGGACATCGAGCGGTATTTCGAGGCGCTGGTGCCCGAGCAGCCCGGCCGTTACATCCATGATGATGAAGGCCCGGATGACATGCCCGCCCACCTGCGGGCCATGCTCACCAACACGCAGCTTTCCATTCCCGTGGCCAGTGGCAGGCCGGTGCTGGGCACATGGCAGGGATTATACCTGTTCGAGCACCGTGCCCGCCCCCACCGGCGCGAGATCGTGCTGCACCTGATGGGTGAATGACCAGAAAGTTTCTGGTGACGCTTTTTTCAAGCAGCTTCAGGAGAAAGCTGCCTTTTTGAAAAAAGGCAGCACTCGAAAACTTTTATCAACGCATTGTTTTTAAACAATCATGCAGACCCGGTTACATCGCATCCAGGATCGTGGCGTGATGCCTGATATGCTCCGCGATGAAGGACTGGATGAACCAGTAGGAGTGGTCATACCCCGCGTGCTCGCGCAGTTGCAGCGCCTGCCCCGCAGCCCCCACCGCCACGCGCAGCAGGTCGGGCCGAAGCTGGTTGTGCAGGAACTGGTCCGCGGCACCCTGATCGATCAGAATTGACGTGGGGTGGGTGTGGCCTGCCTCGAGCAGGAGCGTCGCATCATGCCGCGCCCAGGCCTTGCGATCGGGGCCAAGATAGGCGGCAAACGCCTTCTCGCCCCACGGCACGATGGCCGGGTGGCAGATCGGCGCGAAGGCCGAGACGGACTTCCATGCCTTTGGCGCCGTGAGCGCATGCACCAGCGCGCCATGCCCGCCCATGGAGTGGCCCATGATGCCACGCCGCGCGCCATCAACGGCAAAATGGTCCTGCACCAGTTGCGGCAGTTCCGTATCGATATAGCTGCCCATGCGGTAATGCGCCCGCCATGCAGGCGTGGTGGCATCAAGGTAGAACCCGGCCCCGGTGCCAAGGTCGTATGTCTCGTCCTCGCCCGGCACGGCGGCCCCGCGTGGCGAGGTATCGGGAGCGACCAGCGCCAGCCCGTGATGGGCGGCAAAGCGCACCGCATTGGATTTGATGAGGAAGGTCTCCTGCGTGCAGGTCAGCCCCGCCAGCACGAACAGCACCGGCACCTTCTCGCCCGCCAGAGCACGGGCGGGCAGGAACACGCCAAAACGCGCCTCCAGCCCCAGCGTGGTGGAGGGATGGCTGTAAAAACCGACCTGGCCGCCGCAGCTTGCATGTTCCTCAATGGTTGTGATCGTGCCCATGGATCAGAACTCCACAACCGTGCGGATGCTTTCGCCCTTGGCCATCATGTCAAAGCCCTCATTAATGCGCTCGAGTGGCAGCCTATGGGTGATCAGGCTGTCAATGTCGATGCGGTTTTCCATAAACCAGTCCACGATGCGCGGCACGTCGGTGCGCCCGCGCGCGCCGCCAAAGGCCGAGCCGATCCACCGCCGCCCGGTCACGAGCTGGAAGGGGCGCGTGCTGATCTGCTGCCCCGCGCCCGCAACACCGATGATGGTGGAAACCCCCCAGCCCCGATGGGCGCATTCGAGCGCCTGGCGCATGAGCGTGGGGTTGCCCACGCATTCGAACGAGTAATCCACCCCGCCGCCGGTCATCTCCACGATATGGCCGACAAGGTCGCCATCGGGGCCGAGATCCTTGGGGTTGATGAAATCGGTCATGCCGAATTTGCGGCCAATGGCCTCGCGCCCCGGGTTGATGTCGATGCCGATGATCCGCTCGGCGCCCACCATCTTCGCCCCCTGGATCACGTTCAGCCCGATGCCGCCCAGACCGAACACGGCCACCGTGGCCCCGGCCTCGACCTTGGCGGTAAACAGCACGGCGCCGATGCCGGTGGTCACACCGCAGCCAATGTAGAACACCTTGTCAAACGGGGCATCGGGGCGGATCTTGGCGAGTGCGATCTCGGGCAGCACGGTAAAGTTGGCGAAGGTGGAGCAGCCCATGTAGTGATGGATCGGCTGCCCTTTGAACGAAAAGCGCGACGTGCCATCGGGCATCAGCCCCTTGCCCTGTGTCGTGCGGATGGCCGTGCACAGATTGGTCTTGCGCGAGAGGCAGGACTTACACTCCCGGCATTCCGGCGTGTAGAGCGGGATCACATGATCACCGGGCCTGAGGTGGCGCACGCCGGGGCCGACCTCGCGCACGATCCCCGCCCCTTCATGGCCCAGAATGGCGGGGAACAGCCCCTCCGGGTCAGCGCCGGAGAGGGTGAACTTGTCGGTATGGCACAGGCCGGTGGCCATGATTTCCACCAGCACCTCGCCCTCACGCGGGCCTTCGAGCTGCACGGTCTCGATTTCAAGCGGTTTGCCAGCCTCGAAGGCTACGGCGGCCCTTACATCCATTGACCAGTCTTTCCTTGCATGCGTTGCAGGCTCCAGGGCCCGTACATCTTCGCAACGATTAAGGGCATCGGGGCGGGGCGCGTCAATGTTGCCTGGTCAGGAAAACATTAAGCTCTTTAAGTGACAAATGATGCCACGCGCCATGCCACGCTGCCATGCCTGCCGCGCGATGTGATAAGCGCGGGAAAGGGGCTGGCAACGGCACCCTGCTTTTTTCAACCGTTCCGGGAACGCCATATGGTCATCAATCGCAAAATCGGCTTGTGGATCCTCATGCGCGAGAGCCTGCTCTCGCTCATGCTGCTGTGCGCGTGGGATGTGGTCGTGGTTGTGATGTTCCAGATCTTCCATCAGGAATGGATGGAGCAGCCCACCCTACCCATATCGCTCATCGGCTCGGCGCTGGTACTGTTCATGAGCTTTCGCAACAACACCGCCTATAACCGCTGGTGGGAGGGGCGCACCCTGTGGGGGGCCGTGACCAATAACAGCCGCTCCTTTGCCCGGCAGGCGGGCACCATCCTGCGCGGCTGCCCCGACCTGGCCTGCGCCATGGCCGCCTATCCCTACGCCCTGCGCAGCGCGCTGGGCCGGCTTGATGACATGGATGACGTGCTGCGCCTTCTGCCTGATTCCATGAAGCCGGGCATTGAAGGCCGCGCCAACATCCCTGCCGCCATTCTGTTCCAGATCGGGCTGCGGGTGGAGGCGGAATGCCGCGCGATGGATATTGATGGCGCGCTGCAGGGCCAGATCGACCGCATCCTGTCGGACATGAGCAACGCGCAAGGCGGGCTCGAGCGCATCCGCAACACGCCGCTGGCCATCCAGTTCTCGGTGCTGCCCAAGGTGGTGGCGGCGGTGTTCTGCATCATCCTGCCACTTTCCATGGTGCAGACGCTGGGGTGGATCACGCCGCTCGGCTCATCACTCGTCGGGCTTCTGTTCGTGGCACTCGACAAGATCGGCAGCGACCTGCAGGACCCCTTTGGCGCGACACCGCACGGCATGCCGATGCTGACCATATCGCGCACCATCGAGATCGACCTCATGCAGTCCTGCGGGTTGCCCGCACCACCCCCGCTGGCACCCGTCAGGGGCATTCAGGGCTGAAGCCGTGCCGTGCAAGCGCCTCAAGACAGCAGGCGCAATTTATGCTATAGGGCGGACATGAGCATGTTCAGAACCACCCAGAAGGGCACTGTGACCGATGCCATGGCGCGGACCGCCGCCGCGACCACGGCAGCCGAGGCCAAGTCCAGCACGGCTGTAAAAGATGAAGATCCGTTCCGCGAAGGCGATGCCATCGTCTATGCCGCGCATGGCGTGGGGCGCGTTGACCGGATCGGGGTCGACGAGATCGCGGGCACGAAGCTGGAGATGATCCAGATCTCGTTCCCCGGCAACCAGATGACGCTGCGCATCCCGCTCTCGAAGGCGCGCAAGTCGGGCCTGCGCAAGATCGTCTCGCGCGAGATCGTGGACAAGGCGATGGCCATCATCAAGGGCAAGCCCCATGTCAGCCGTGGCATGTGGGCGCGCCGCGCGGTGGCCTACCAGGAAAAGATCAACTCCGGCGACCTCGTGCAGATTGCCGAAGTGCTGCGCGACCTGCGCCGCAATGTCGACAGCCTTGATGGCAGCTTCAGCGAGCGCAAGCTGTTCGAGGCCGCACAGGAACGCTTCGTGGCCGAAGTGGCCGTGCTGGAAGGCAAGGAGCCGACCGAAGTACTGGAAAACCTGACCGAGGTGATGAAGGCGGCCTGATCCCGCCCCTTCCCCACCCAACCGACAAGACACCGCTGGCCCCCGTGCCAGCGGTTTTGCTATGGGCGCTGACACATGGCCCGGTACGGGACAAAAGACGCAGGGCCACCGGCTACCATGACAGGCAGGGCTGGAAATAATGGCCGGAAAATTCTTTAGCCGCGATGCAATCATCGATACGCGCCGCAACCTCGACCGCATGAATGCCATCCAGAAACGGCAGGGCCCCGTGCCGTACCACACCCACCTCATTACCTGCAGCTGCCCGGACCCCATATGCGGGGCCTATCCCCGCGTTGATGACACGCGCTCCCTGCCCACGGCGCAACAGGCCGCGCAGACCCTGCTCGCCCACAGGAACCGGCGCAAGGCCCGCCTCAAGCGCTTCAACAAAGCCAGGCTCGCACGGATGCACGCTGAAGCGGCAACGCCGCCAGCCCACACCTAGCCTGATGAAACAGAGCGTGTCCTGCCGGCAAATGCCGCCTGCCCCGCCCCTGACGTGACGCTTCAGTATTTGAACTGGTAAAGCAGGCCGATACTGCTGCCCGGATCATTTTCCGGCGTGGTGAAGCCGGTCACGTTGCCGCCCGTGCCCACAGTGGTGTTGATCTTGAGCCGCTTGGTCAGGTCAACCTGCACCTGCGCCTGCGTGCCTGAACCCGACGTGGCCTGCTTGGCCCCCACATACACCCCGCGCATGACATATTTGCCCGCCTCGATGGCCCCGGTATCGTTGCCGCCCGAGCCATTGGAGGAACTGCTCATCTGCAACCGGTCCAGATGCAGCGTCTTGCGCACCATGCCCAGCGGGTCAAAGGCGGACCCACCGCTGATACTGGCCACCGCAGCGGCGATGGAGGCCATCTGCGTGGGCGAGAGCGACTGCGTATCGGTGCCGAACAGCAGGATGGCCAGGATCTGGTCCTGCGAGAGCGGCGGCGAGGACGAGAACGTGATCTTGGGCGCGCTGGCATAGCCGCCCACGTTCAGCCGGGCGGTACCATCATTGGTGCTGCGCTCGGCCACGAAATCCAGCGTCGGGTCGATGGCATGCGTCACCCCCACGCCATTGAAGCCCACCTGCCCCTTGCTGAAGTCGAGCGAGATGCCGCCAAGCGAGAACCCACCCTTCACCAGCGAGAACGCCCCCGTCATCACCGGCGCGGTTGCGGTGCCGCCTGCGTGGATATGGCCGTGCATTTCGGTGTTCAGCCCATGCCCGCGCACATAGAACTGCCCCGGCGAGGTCACATCCAGCCCCAGCCCGATCACCATCGGGGTGGATTTGACGATTTTTTCCTGGTTTTTCTCATCCTCGGGCCGGATCACATCCAGATGCGCGACCGAGGTGGGCAGGGAATCGGGAATGTTGATGTCCACCCGCTTGAGCGTGATGTTGCCGGTGGCGTCGATCCGGCTGGCAAGCTGGCCCTTCACGTCAAGGTCGCCATTGAGTGTTGCGGTAATCAGGTCGCTGGCCAGCGGGCGGGCACTGTCGGCATGCACGTGCAGGTCGATCGGCTGGCCGGGCTGGAGCACGCCATAACTGCCCGAGGCCGCTATGCTGCCCTTGCCCGCTTGCGCGGTGAGCGTTGCAATGACCAGCCTGTCACCCAGGGCGTTTACCGTGCCCTGCATGGATGAAAGCTGTATGCCCTCGCCAAAGTCATGGAACAGGCCATTGCTCAGGCTGAGCGTGCCATTGAGCCGGGGCTGGGCGGGAGTGCCGCGCACGCCCAGCGCCACCTGCAGGTTGCCCCCCGCCTGCATGCCCTGCGCGCCCAGATAGGCATTGGCCACCGCAAGGTCCACCTTGCCATCGGCCTGCAGGGTGATCTGCCCGGCCTTGTTGACCGGCGCCGTGCCATGCAGGCCCAGATTGACCTGCGGCCCCGCCTCGATCTGGGCATCCACCCGCGCCATGCCTGCATTGAGGTTGGCCGTGGCCTCGATCGACGCGGGCGCGAGCGAGGATGTGTAATCGGTATGGTATCTGAGGTCCGTGCCGCGCAGGCTGACCTTGCCCGTGGGGCTGGCGGGCGTGCCGGTCAGCCGGGCCTCGGCCGAGAGCTGGCCCTGCGCGTGCAGCGTGAGCACGAAGGGCGCCAGCAGGTCGGGCGAGAGGCGGTTGATCGCTACGTGCAGGTCAAGCGCCGGGCTGACCTTGCCGCTGGCCTCGATACTGCCCGCCTGCCCGCGCGGCGGCGTCAGGCTCACGCGCAGGTGGTCGAGCGCGATCTCCTTGCCATACCCCACGCTCACCGGCCCATCGAGGCGCACCTGCTCGCCGCGTGCCTGCGCCACGAGGCGGCGCACGCTCACCGACTGCCCGCTGATATTGGCCACCAGCGCCGTGTCCAGCGAGGCGGGGCCGGTCCAGGACGTATCGAGCGTGGACTGCGCGTTCACATCCAGCGCCGCAAGCGGCCCCTTGGCCGTGACATGCGCCCGCCCCCCCATATCGCGGAAATGGGCGTTATCCACCACAAGGTCGAGGTCGGTCGTGGGGGCATCGCCCGTGGGGTCGAGCACGTGGCCCCTGAGCACGACCCGGTCGATGCGGGCGATGGCGGCATTGAGCGCGCCATCGACATTCACCGCCAGTGCGGCAGGCGCCGTGACCGTGGCGCTGGTGGTGTGCACGGTGGCCGCGACATGGCCGCTGATGTCCTGCCCGGTCAGGTCATGCAGGTCGGCCAGGCGGGTCATGTGCAGGTCAAGCATGCCGGTTGGCACCTTGTGGCCATCGGGCAGCGTCATGTCCGCCGTGCCGCCAAGGCTCTTCCAGCCCAGCTGGGCAATCTGCAGGTGGCGGCTGTTATCGGCATTGCTGTCGAGGTGGGCGCTGACCTGTATGGGAGCCCGGTCCACCGTGCCGGATATGGCAAGCTCCCCCTGCCTGACCTGTGGCAGGTGCGCCATGGTCAGGCTGGCCTGCACGTCACCCGCCGCCGTGTTGCTTGCCGCGATGCTGGCCTGGGTTTTCAGGCTGGCCATGAGGTCATTGACCGGGCCCGCCGCATGCAGGTCGGCCTGCATGTGCCCCTTGAGCGTGGGCGCCAGCACATGCAGGTCCGACAGGGCCAGATGCGCCGTGGCATCCACATTGAGCGGCGTACCGGTTACGATCTGGCTCGGCGTGGCATCAAGCTGCAGGGTGCGGCCCTGTACCTGCAACGTGGTAAAGCGGATCGTATTGCCCCCTTTCCCGCCCGGCGTCATGGTGCCTGCAACGCTCACATGCCCCTTGTCGCCCACCAGCCCGACAGCCACCGGCAGGCCGCCATCAAGCACGATCTGGCTCTCGAGGCCGAACTGCCCGTCGTGCCCCTTTGCGGGCAGGCTCACGCTGCCATCCAGGCCCGCATGGCCATGCAGGTCCGTACCACCCGCCGCTGCCAGCGGGGCAAGGTCGGGCAGGTCGGCATGGAAGGTGGCTGTAATGGGCTGCGTGGTGGTGGCCTGCCCGGTCACCTGCGCCAGCGGGTGCGCCAGCGACAGCGTGACCGGCCCCTTTGGCGCATCGGGCCGCCACATGACATCAAGTTTCAGCGGATCGGCAGCGAACAGCATGGGCTGGCTGCCCGGAATGCGCAGCCCCGTCACGGTGGCATGCACCGCCGCATGTTCCGGCTGGCCCGCAACCGGAGCACTCAGCCCATCGGCCACCAGATGCAGGTTGGTGAAGCTGGTGTCGTTATAGGTCAGGCGGTCGATGTCGAGCGTGCCGTTGCCCGTGGGGCGGTCCAGCGTGCCGCCCAGATGGGTGGCGAGGTCGGCCCCCTGCCAGCCCGTGCCGCCAGTCGCCGTTACAGCGTCGCTATGGGCCGCGACATCAAGCGCCATGTGGTGATCGAGCAGCCCGAGTTGGCCATGCGCGCTGGCATGAATGCCGCCCGTGGCCAGCGCAAGCGCGAGTTGCGTGTTATCACGCGGGCCATGCAGCCCCAGCGAGAGGTCAAGTGGCGCCAGGGCGGGTACGTGGCTGAGCGTGGCGAGGAAGCCGTCCTCCCCTTCGCTGGCGTGCAGGTCCAGCGCCACGTCTGCCTTGCCCAGTCTGGTGACAAGATTGAGGCTGCCGGGATGATCGAGCCGGGTCAGCTTCAGCGCGATATCGGCCGGCGGCAGGGTCGCGATCGAGAAATGGTCGAGCACCGGGGCGATATCGGCCAGGCTGGCATGGCCGCCCAGGCTGAAGGCGGCGGGAACCTGCGCCAGGGCCGCGCCCACATCAATCCGCGCCACATGCACTTCCTTGATGTTGACGCCCATGTGGATGCTGCCGCCCGAGGGCTGTTCAGGCTTTGGCGGGTGGGCGGGGTCATCCTCGCTCAGGCGCGGAATGGCCAGCCGCGCCATGGACAGGTTGCTGATGACCGCCTGCCGCGTGAGCAGCCGCAGGGGCGACCAGTCAAGCTGGAGGTCATCGATCGACAGCCACGCGCCCCTGTAGTCATCAAGTTCAAGATGCTGGACATGCAGCGCATCGGGAAAGCGCCCCCCCAGCCCCGACAGGTGCACGCTGCCCCCGGTCAGGCCCGGCAGGCGGCGCTCGATCTCGCGCTGGCCCGCCCCGGTATTGGCCGCCACCAGCACCATGGCCAGTGCCGCGGCCACCAGCCCGAAGGGAATGCCCAGCGCCAGCGCGCAGGCGCGCGCAATGCGCCGCCCCGTGCGCGGCGGGGGGGAGGATGGCGTGTCTTGCGGCATCAGAATGTCTCCCCCAGGCCCACGTACAGCTCCCACTTGTCGCCTTTGGCGGGGCGGTTAAGGGGCACCGCCACATCCAGCCGCACCGGGCCGATGGGCGTGTAGTAGCGCGCCCCGGCCCCCGCACCCACGCGCACCGTGCCCTGGAACGGCGTGCGGTCCGCCGTGACCTGGCCTGCATCGATAAAGCCCACCGCGCCGAATTTCTGCAATATGCGCTGGCGGTATTCAAATGAGCCCGCATCCATCGACGTGCCACCAATGGCGTAGCGCGTATTGGCAAATTGCGGGCCAACGCCCTGGTAGCGGAAGCCGCGCACCGTGGCCGAGCCACCGGCGTATAGCCGCTGGTCAGGCGGGATGGCGAAGGTCGAGGCCCCTTCCACATTGCCGATGGTGCCGCGAAACGCCAGCACGCTGCGGCCAGGACGGCTCAGGCCAAGATGCTTGAGGTCGAAATAGGTCGAGACCGTGGCCTGCATGATGGCGAAGAACGAGGTGCCATCGGTCAACGAGGCGGAGGGCGTGATGCTGGCCCCCACGCGCACGCCATGGGTGGCAGGCGTGATGGGGTTGTCCACGCCCGTGCCGTCATAATTGGCGGTGAGCGGCACCGAGAGGATGAAGTAGCTGCTGGTGGTGCGCATCTGCTCGATCTGTTCCTGCTCGATCTGGCCGCCGAACGACACGTTCCAGTGCCGGTTGACGTGGCGCACGATGCCTATGCGCGCGAGCAGCGCGGTCTGGCGGTAGGAATAGAGTTCCTGCTTGATGCCCTCGATGCGGGCACTCAGGTTCTGCTGGCGCGAGCCGAAATCGGGCTTCATCAGGTCGGCATAGAAATCATAGCCCAGCCCCTGCTCCGCCGAGCCGCCAAGCCCGGTGATGAGCGCGGTGAGCCGCAGCCGCTCGGCATTGCCGAACAGGTTGTTATGCGTCCATGTCACGCCCGCGCGGCCACCGAGGTCGGTTGAATACCCGCCCTCCGCCCCCACGCTGTGGCGCTTGCCTTCATGAAAGCCGAAATCGAGCGGCATGGAGCCATCAGGGGCCAGCGTATCCCCATGATTGACCTGCACATCGGAAAACAGCCCCGTCGAGGCGATGTCCTGCCGGGCGCGCTCGATGCGCGAGGGCTGGTACAGCTCGCCCGGCGCAATGGTCAGCCTGCGCGCGATATAGGCCGGGTGCGTGCGCTGCAGCCCGCCAAAGGCGAAGGCGCCAAGGTTCACCACCGGGCCGCGATGCACGGTATAGGCAATGTCGAGCGTATGGGTGGCGGGGCGCAGCCAGGCCTGCGGGGTGCTGACATGGGCCAGCGCGTAGCCTTCCTCCGTCAGGGCGGTCTGGAGACTCGCCGCCGCCGTCAGCACGGCCTCGGCCTGCGCGGCTGCGCCCGGCTTCATGCCGAAGGCCGCCGCCTCGGTGGCGTTGAGATGAATGGGGCCATCCCCCTTGTCGGGGTTGAGCGTGACCGTGCCGATGCGAAACAGCGGGCCGGTCGTGGCCGCGATGCTCACCTGCGCCTTGTGGCCCGCGGGCAGCGCCTGCATCCATTCCGGCAGGTCGGGGTCGCGCCCGTCCTGCCCGCCATCGGCGGGCGTGGCGCCCTTGTGGCTGCCATCGCTTATGGTGATGGTAATGCTGCCCGCGTAGTAGCCGTAGCTTTCAAGCGCGCTGATCAGGCGGGAATAGTCGTTATGGATGCGCCCGGTCAGGGCGAAGGGGCTGACGGCCTGCGTTTTCTGGAGCGAAAGCAGGTCGGAAGATGCCCTGAGCGCTGCATCAAGGTCGGCATTGCCGGTGGGGCGGATGGTTGTGGTGTAGTCCTGCGGGTCAGCCGCGAAAGCCGCTGGCAGCCCCGGCAGGAAAACTGTCATGACCGCGAACAGGCTGACATAACCGGCCCCGCGCCGCGCACTGGCTGCCAGGCGGAGATGACGCAATCCTGTCAAACGGTGCTGCCCCTGTTGCTGTCTGCTTTCATGCGGTCAGTTGCCCACAGGGTCTTGTCTGCCATTCCCGCCGTGCATGATCAAACCGATATTAACGCCCTGCCCTTAATAAGTTCCGAATTTGTCGCATTGAAGGGCAAAACGGGCCAGAGATGTTGCAAACTGTCTCCACGCCCGCGTTCCTGACTTGACATACCCCCTGTTCCGGCGCGCATGATCGGGTTGAATCGGGCAAGGGGGCCGCGCCCGGCACCCCACCCTTCGCACCAGGAGCGTTGATGGGCAGACCATGTGTTCCCGGCTTTATCGGCGGCAAGCCTCTTGACCGCACGCAGGCAAGGCCCGATGTCTTGCCCCCGTTGCGCGGGCGCGTGCCCGCGATGATGCCTGAGGATACCTGACCCGTGAACAGCCTGTCTCCCCGCCCCGGCGTGGCCACGCCACAAGCCAGCACGTCATCCACCAGGGGGCTTCATGTCATAACATGGGGCTGCCAGATGAACGTGTATGACAGCGAGCGGATGTCCGATGTGCTGCGCCCGCTGGGCTACCGGGCCGTGAGCACGCCGGATGCGGCTGACATGATCATCCTCAACACCTGCCACATCCGCGACCGCGCGGCCGAGAAGGTATTCTCCGAACTCGGTCGCCTGCGCAAGGTCAAGGAGGCGCGCGCCGAACAGGGCGCGGCCACCGTGCTCGCGGTGGCGGGCTGCGTGGCCCAGGCGGAGGGCAAGGAAATCCTGGCCCGCGCGCCCTATGTCGATATCGTGCTGGGCCCCCAGACCTACCACCGCCTGCCCGAGATGGTGGCGCGTGCCGCCCGCGCGGCGGGGGCGGTGATCGAGACCGACTTCCCCGTGGAGCAGAAATTCGATTTCCTGCCCGCTGACCGCGCGGCCCCCGCGGGCGGTTCCGCCTTCCTTACCATTCAGGAAGGGTGCGACAAATTCTGCTCCTTCTGCGTCGTGCCCTACACGCGCGGGGCGGAAAGCAGCCGGCCCGCGCAGGCCGTGATCGATGAGGCCCGCAGGCTCGTGGCAGGCGGCGTGCGCGAGATCACCCTGCTTGGCCAGAACGTGAATGCCTATCATGGCGAGGGGCCGGATGGCCGCACATGGGGCCTTGCCCGCCTCGCCCGCGTGCTGGCCGGTGAGCTGGGCATCGAACGCATCCGCTACACCACGTCGCACCCGCGCGACATGGAGGATGACCTGATCGCAGCCCACCGCGACCTGCCGCAGCTCATGCCGTTCCTGCACCTGCCGGTGCAGTCCGGCTCCGACCGGGTGCTCGCGGCCATGAACCGGGGCCACACGGCTGATGATTACCGCACGCTCGTGGCCCGCCTGCGCGAGGCGCGGCCCGATCTTGCCCTGTCGTCTGATTTCATCGTGGGGCATCCCGGCGAGACGGATGCCGATTTTGCCGACACGATGCGCCTGATCGATGAAATCGGCTTCGCGCAGGCCTATTCCTTCAAGTATTCCTCCCGGCCCGGCACGCCCGCCGCGGGCGCTGGCATGCACGTGCCCGAGGATGTAAAGGATGCCCGCCTGCAGGAACTCCAGGCCATGCTGCGCGTGCAGCAGGATGCATTTAATGATGCAACCATAGGCCAGGTGGTGCCCGTGCTCTTTACGGGGCGGGGGCGCAAGCCGGGTCAGGTTTCGGGCAAGAGCCCATGGCTGCAGGCCGTGAGCATCGAAGGCCCGGACAGCCTGATCGGCCAGATCGCCAATGTGGATATCCGCCACAGGTACACCAACTCGCTGGGTGGTGTCCTGACAGAGGAGACAGACAGGGCTTGAGAGAACAGACACAATCCACGCTCCACGCCCCCCGTCGCAGCGGCGGGCGGCGTACCCCCGGTGGCACGGCCGCGGCCAATGACCGCACCGTGACCATGCAGTTTGAAGATAACGTGCTGCTCGCACAGCTTGTGGGTGACCATGACCGCCACCTGCTGCATCTTGAACGTGGATTTGATGTCCGGCTGGCGTGCCGGGGCAACCGCATCGCCATTTCGGGTGCGGCCCGGCGGGTAGAACTGACACAGGCCACGCTGACCGAACTCTACCGCCGCGCAACGGCGGGGCAGGCAGTCGATACCGCCACCGTCGATACCGCCATCCGGCTGGCCGCCCATGCCTTTTCCGCGCCTGCGCCACGCCCCGTTACGGGAGGACTGCCCCCCATGCCCGAAACCCGCGCCGCCATGCCCGCGCCGGCCCCCACGCTGGCCGACCTGCCCACCATCATGACCCGGCGCGGCCCCGTGGCCCCGCGCTCGGTTGGCCAGGCGGAATACATGGCCATGCTGGCCCGGCAGGAAATGGTGTTCGGCCTCGGGCCGGCCGGCACCGGCAAGACCTACCTTGCCGTAGCCCAGGCGGTCGCCATGCTGCAGGCAGGCCAGGTCGACCGCATCGTGCTGTCGCGCCCTGCGGTGGAAGCCGGCGAGCGGCTGGGCTTTTTGCCCGGCGACCTGAAGGAAAAAATCGACCCCTACCTCCGCCCCCTCTATGACGCCCTGCATGACATGATGCCGGGCGATCAGGTGATCCGGCGCATGGGCACGGGCGAGATCGAGGTGGCGCCGCTGGCCTTCATGCGTGGGCGCACGCTGGCGCACTGTTTTGTCATTCTGGACGAGGCGCAGAACACGACCCCCGCCCAGATGAAGATGTTCCTCACCCGCATGGGTGAAGGCACGCGCATGGTCATTACCGGCGACCTGAGCCAGGTTGACCTGCCGCGTGGCGTGACATCCGGCCTGCGGGAGGCGGTCGATACCCTCGACGGCCTGCCCGGGATCGGCATGATGCGATTTGAATCGCGTGACGTGGTGCGCCACCCGCTGGTGGCGCGTATAGTGGAGGCATACGACCAGCGTGCCGGGGCCGAACGCCGCCCCCACCGCGCCCGGTCGCAGCAGGAGAACGATGAAACCTCGAAGTAGCACAGGCCCTGCCCACAAGGGCGGGGTCGCAGCAGGCCAGGCCATGCAGCCTGACCTGAAGGCCGGGCGCGATGCCCCCGATGTCACGGTGGCGGACAGGCGCTGGAACCGCGCCGTCCGCCACCCTGCCCGCGTGGTTGAGCGCGCGGCAGGCGCCGCCCTCGCGGCCACGGGCTGCCACGGCCCGGTCACGGTGGTGCTGGCCGATGACCGCACGGTGGCCCGCATGAACTGGCGGCATCGCGGGCGCAACAAGCCCACCAATGTCCTCACATTCGAATACCCCGCGGCAGGCGGCGTATGGGGGGGTGACATCATCATCGCCTTCGAGACCGTGGCGCGTGAGGCGCAGGCGGCAGGACGCGACATGGCGGCCCATCTGGCGCATCTGGTTGTGCATGGCGTGCTGCACCTGGCCCAGTATGACCACCACCACCCCGGCGAGGCCCGCGAGATGGAAATGCGCGAGGCCCGCATCCTGTCCGGCCTTGGCGTTGCCAACCCGTGGAAGCCGGGCCGCATGGTAATGCGGGGGGCACGCTCATGAGCCGCCCCGGCACCGATGCCAACGAGGAGCCTCCGTCCGGCTCGCGCGGCAAGGGATTTCTGTCGCTGTTCAGCCGCAGGCGCGCTGAGCCGGGGCTGCGCCATTCCATTGCCGCGCTGGTCAAGGAAGCCGATGACGCGGCGGGGGATGACGCCAATCCCCACGCCTCCGAACTCGACCGGCAGGAGCGCGCGCTCCTGGCCAACGTGCTGCGCCTGCGTGGCATCACGGCCGATGACGTGATGATCCCGCGCGCCGACATCGTGGCGATGCCCGTCGATATCAGCCTCGACGAGGCGCTGGCCATGATGCGGCGGGAAAACCATTCCCGCATGCCGGTCTATCGCGACCAGCTGGATGACATCGTGGGCATGATCCATGTGAAGGACCTGATTGCCTATGTCGGCACATCGGAAGCCTTCCGCATGGAGCCCCTGCTGCGCCAGCCGCTCATGGTGGCCCCGCAGCTGCCCGTGCTCGACCTGCTTTTGCAGATGCGGGTGCGGCATGTGCATCTTGCCCTCGTGATCGACGAGTATGGCGGGATCGATGGCCTCGTCACCATCGAGGACCTGATCGAGACCATCGTGGGCGATATTTCCGACGAGCATGACGAACCGACCGTGAGCATGATGCGCGAACGGCCCGATGGCACGCTTGATGTCGATGCCCGCACCCCTGTTGCCGCCTTTGAGGAAAAAGTCGGCCCCGTACTCACGCGCGAGGAGCGCGAGGCCGAGATCGAGACCGTGGGCGGCCTGGTGTTCCGCCTTGCGGGCCACGTGCCCACGCGCGGCGAGATCGTGACGCATGAAAGCGGCATGGTGTTCCGCATCCTTGATGCGGATGCCCGCCATATCCGCCACGTGCGCGTGCGCCTGCCGCCCCGTGAGGCAGCCCCGCAGCAGGCCTGAACGGATGGCGCGCCAGAACGGGCGCGCCATCCGATAAGGGCATGATGGATTTACGCACGCCCCGCACGGCCCTAATACTGATCCCCGCCGGGGCCATGCCCCACCCCTGTCCCCACCGGAGAGTGACCGTAATGCCCATCACACGCCGCACCCTGCTTGCCTTAACCCCCACCCTCATGGCTGGCGGCCTGCTGTCTGGCCGGGCCATGGCGCAGGCGGCGGACCCGCGCCTGTCCATCCGCGCCGTGGGCAACCCGGCGGCCAAGGTGCATGTGGAGGAATTCTTCTCGCTTACCTGCACGCATTGCGCGCGTTTTGCCGCCGAAGTCTTCCCCGAGGTGCGCAGCAAGCTGATCGATACGGATAAGGTGTACTACATTTTCCGTGATTTCCCGCTTGACCAGGTGGCGCTGACCGCCTGCATGGTCGCGCGCACGCTCGCCCCCGAGCGCTATGAGCCGTTCGTGCTCGCACTGCTGTCCAGCCAGGATCGCTGGGCCTTTGGCAAGGAACCGGCGGAATCCGAGGCCGAGATCCAGAAAATGGCCGCCCTTGCCGGCATGTCATCCGACCTGTTCCAGCAGACCATCCATGACGACAAGCTGCGCCATGCCATCATGGATGAGGAAGACCGCGCCCAGGCCCTGTACAAGATCGACGGCACGCCGACCTTCCGCTTCAATGACAAGGAACAGGTGGCGCAGGAACTGACCTACGAGCAGTTTGCCCAGAAGGTTGAAGCGGCGGCCCGCTGAGCATGACCGCCCGTTTCGTCCGGCTGCGCATCGCAGGTTTCAAGAGTTTCGCCGATCCGGTCTCCGTGGAGATCCTGCCTGGCCTGACCGGCATTGTCGGGCCCAACGGGTGCGGCAAGTCCAACGTGGTCGAGGCCCTGCGCTGGGTCATGGGCGAAACCAATGCCCGCGCCCTGCGCGGCGGCGAAATGGATGACCTGATCTTCGCCGGCACCACCGCGCGCGCCGCCCGCAACATGGCGGAAGTAACCCTTACGCTGGAAGGGGCGGCCGAAATCGCCCCCGCCCCCTTTACCGGGCAGGAGGAGCTTCAGGTCTGCCGCCGGGCCGAGCGCGGGGCGGGCAGCGGCTACCGCATCAATGGCCGCACCACGCGCGGGCGCGACGTGCAGACCCTGTTTGCCGATCTGGCCTCCGGTGCGCGTTCATCGGCCATGGTCAGCCAGGGCCGCGTCTCGGCGCTGGTCAATGCCCGCCCTGAGGAACGGCGCACCATTCTGGAGGAAGCAGCCGGCATTACCGGCCTGCATGGCCGCCGCCACGAGGCCGAGCTGAAACTGCGCGCGACCGAGGCCAATCTCGCGCGCGCGGAAGATCTGCGCCTGCAACTCGAATCCCGGCTTGGTGATTTGCACGAGCAGTCCGAACAGGCTTCGCGCTACCGCGAACTCTCGCAGGACCTGCGCGACTCCGAAACCGCCCTGCTGGCGCTGCTGCATGCCCGCGCCCATAACGGCGTGGCCGAGGGCGAGGCCGCCCTGCTCGCCGCGCGCACCGACCTCAGGGCCGCGGAGGAAATGGCCGAGACCGCCGTCCTGACCGATTACGAAGTAACAAAGGCCCTGCCCGCCCTGCGCGAGGCACTCGATACGCGGCGCACGGCACTCGAACGCTTCAAGGTCCGCGCCGAAACCATTGCCGAGGAACTGGCCCGCGCCGAGGCCGCGGCGGAACAGGCGCAGGCCCGCCTTGCCGAATGCGAGGGCGTACAGGCCGCGGCCCTTGCGCGGCGTGATGACGCCACCCGCATGCTCGGGCAGCTTGAGGCCGAGCGGGCACAGGTCTCGGAACGCCTTTCCGCCCTGCCTGCCCTGCGCGAGGCCACGCAGGCCGAATGCACCGCGCTGGCCCAGGCCATGACCGGGATGGCGGCCCGCGTGGAAGAAGCCACCACCACCGTGCGCGAGGCCGAACTGCAGACAACGCAGGCCCGCGAAGGGCTTGCCACGGCCACCGCCGCGCATGAGCACCTTGCCACCCGGCACGCGGCCCTCGCCACCGAGATCGCGGCTCTTGAAGCCGACATGCCAACGGCCGAATCCATTGCCGACCATGACGGACAGATCACGCAGGCCGAGGCACAGGCCACCCACGCCCTGAGCGCGCGCGAGGCCGCCACCCGCGCCCATGCCGACGCCACGCTACAGGCGGACCTTGCCCGCAATGCCGCAACCGAGAGCCTGCGCGTGCATGCGCAGGCCACGCAGGATGCCGCCACGGCCACCAGCAGGCTCGAAGCCCTTGAGCGCGACGTGGCAACGCTGGGCAACCATGTGCGCAACGCCCGCGCGGACCTTGTGCCCGAGGCCGAGCGCACGCGTCTGGCCCAGGCGGAAACCGAGGCCCGGGCCGCCCTTGATACCCTCCGCGCCGAACGCGCCACGGCAGAGGACGCCCGCGCACAGGCGACACAAGCTGAAATTCAGGCCAATGCCCGCCTGAAGGAAGCCCGCGCCACCCGCGCCACCACCGAGGAAGCCCTGCGCGCTGCCCGGGCCGCCCACAAGCGCGCGCGCGACGAAGTCGATACACTTGCCGCCAGCATGACCCGCCTGCGCGCGCAGGCCGTGCCCGATGAGGCGCTACAGGCGCGCGTGGCCAAACGCGAGGCCGCGACCGCAGCACTGGAAGCCGCCCGCCAGCACATGGCTACAGCCGAGGCCGCCACCGTTGCCGCAACACGGGAAGATGAAGCCTGCGCCGGCCGCCTTGCCGGGGCCCGCGCCAGCCTGTCGGGCCTCGAGGCGGAAGCTGACGGCCTCGCCCGTGCGCTGCATAGCGAGACGCAGGCCGATCCCGCCCGTGGCACGACGCTGGCGGACAGCCTGCATGTGCCCGCGGGGCTGGAAACCGCGCTGGCCGTGGTGCTGTCCGATGGGCTTGAGGCGGTGGTCAAGGGCGTGGCCCCGCGCTCATGGCATGACCTGCCGCCTGCCGCACCCGCGCCCTTTCCGGCTGCGGGCATCGAACCGCTTTCCGCCGTGCTTGAGGCTCCGCCTGCCCTGTCACGCGCGCTGGGTGCGGCAGGCCTGCTACCCGATGGCATGGATGGCGCCCCCCTTCAGGCCAGCCTGACCCCGGGGCAATGCCTTGTCACCCGCGAGGGCGCGCTCTGGCGGTGGGATGGCTACACGCAGGCCCCCAACCTGCCCGACCGCGCGGCACTGAGGCTCAAGCAGCTCGGCCGCCTGCGCGCCCTGCGCACGGAACGCGAGCAGTTGCGCGCCACGCTCCCGGCGCTGGAACAGGCAGCACAGGCCGCCACAACCACCCGCCAGCAGGCAGGCCAGGCCCTGACAACCGCACGCGACGCCCGCATGGCCGCCGAGAACGCACTGGAAGCCGCCCGCACGGCAGAGGCCGAACTTTCACGCCAGCACGCCACCGTCTCGGCCCAGATCGATACGCTCGCGGTGCAGCAGGCCACGGCCCAGGCCGCCCTGGCGGATACCGAGGCCGCCTGCACCCGCGCCGCAGCGCAGGAAGCCAGCCTGCCCGACCTCGAGCAGCTGGCCCGCGCCCAGCAGGCGGCAACGCAGGCTGCCACGCAGGCACAGGATGCCGAAAAGGCGCTCCGTACCCGCTGCCAGCAGGCTGAAACTACGCTGGAACAGGCCCGCCGCGCCCTGCAGGCCGCCACGACCCGGCATGGCGAGGCGGAAACACGCCTGCAGGCCCTTCTGCCCGAACAGGCCCGGCTGGAAAACGACCGAGACACCGCCAGCACCGCGTTGGCCACCCGGCGCGAACAGCTTGCCGCCCTGCCCGCCCCGGCTGTAGCCGAGGATGCCGCCCGGCAGGCCACCGCAGCCGCGACACAGGCAGGCGAAGCGCTGGAACAGGCCCGTATGGCAGTGGAAAAGGCCACGACCCGGCTGGAGCAGGCCCGCGCCGCACGCACGGCCCTTGAGCAGAAAATGCGCGAGACCGGCGCCCGGCTTGAAGCCCGGCAGGCCCGCATGGCTGACCTGACCGATGGCCTGCGCCAGGCCGAAGCCACCGTTGCCGCCGCCCGCGCCCGCCTTGAGGCCCTGCCTGACCTAAGCGGGCTGGAACACGCGCTGGCCAGCCTGCGTGAACAGGCCGAAAGCCTGCGCGCGCAGGAAACCGAACAGCGCGACGCCCTGGCCCGCCTGCATACGGAAGATGCCACCCTGCGCCAGCGCTTTGAGGCATCCGGACAGGACATGACGCAGTGGACCGCCCGCGTGGAGGCTGCAAGCCTCGAAGCCGAGGCCGCCGGGGCCCGCCTGCACAATGCCCGGGCCGAGCATGAGCGCGTCGCCCCCCAGCCCGTTGCCGTGCGCGAACGGCGCGATGCAATCGCAACCGAACTGGCCCGGCACGAAGCCAGCCACGACGTGGCGATGGTGGAACTGCAACAGGCCGAAACCCGCATGGCGGAAGTGCAGCAGGGCCGCCGCACGGCGGAAGAGGTGCTGACCGCAGCGCGTGAAGCTGTGGTCCGCGCCGAAGGCAGGCGCGAGCAGGCGCAGGTGCTGCTGGCCCAGTTGCAGGCGGACTCGACGCCGCCCGCGGGCGTGGTGCCCACAGACCTGAGCGTGAACGCCGAGACCGGCCTGCGCCGCAAGGTTGCCCGCCTGATCCGCCAGCGCGATGAACTGGGCCCGGTCAACCTGCGGGCCGAACTTGAGGCGCAGGAGGCATCGGGCAAGATCGACACGATCTTGCATGAGCGCGATGAGCTGCAATCGGCCATTGCCCGCCTGCGCGGCATGATCGGGCAGCTCAACCGCGAGGGGCGCGAGCGGCTGATGGCCGTGTTCTCGCAGATCGACCAGCATTTCCAGGCGCTGTTCGCCCGCATGTTCAATGGCGGGCGGGCGCATCTGGGCATGGTGGGCAATGACGACCCGCTTCAGGCCGGGCTGGAAATCTATGCCCAGCCGCCGGGCAAGAAGCTGGCGACACTCTCGCTGCTTTCAGGTGGCGAGCAGGCGCTGACCGCGCTGTCGCTCATCTTCGCGGTATTCCGCTGCAACCCCGCCCCGGTCTGCGTGCTCGATGAGGTTGATGCCCCGCTCGATGATGCCAATGTGGGCCGCTTCTGCGCCCTGCTGGCCGACATGGTGGCCGAAGCGGGCACGCGCTTCCTTGTCGTGACCCACCACCAGCTGACCATGGCGCATATGGACCGCCTGTATGGCGTGACCATGCAGGAGCGCGGGGTCAGCCGCGTGCTGTCGGTTGACCTCGAACGCGCAACCGAAATGGTGGATGCCGAACCCGCCAGATAAAGCATTGATAAGAAATGAAAGTTTTTGGTGAAGCTTTTTCCAAAAAGCTTCGAAAGAAAACGCCGCCTTTTTGAAAAAAGGCGGCACCCAAAAACTTTAATGACTGCCTATATATGGTGCGACGGGGGCGGTACCTGACCGCATCCCGTCAGTTACCGATTGGCCCCTTACGGCAGCATGCTGCCAGTCTCGATGAAGCGCTGGTGCCATGACAGCGCCTCGGTCAGCAGGTGCGGCGACTGCTGGCCGAACGACCCCGCGCGGGCGCGCTTGTAGTAGTCCTGCAGCATGGGGCGGTAATCGGGGTGGGCGCAGTTGGCGATGATCACTTCCGCGCGCTGCTTGGGCGAGAGGCCACGCAGGTCGGCCAGGCCCTGTTCGGTCACGAGCACCTGCGAATCCTGCGTGATGTGATCGACGTGCGAGGCCATGGGCACGATGGCGGAAATCTTGCCGCCCTTGGCGGTCGATGGCGTCATGAATACCGAGATATAGGCATTGCGGGCAAAATCACCCGAGCCGCCAATGCCGTTCTGGATCTTCGAGCCCATGATCTGGGTCGAGTTCACGTTGCCATAGATATCCGATTCGATCAGGCCGTTCATGGCGATACAGCCAAGGCGACGGATCAGGCCGGGATGGTTGCTGATATCCTGTGGGCGCAGGATAATTTTTTTCTGGAACTCGCGCATGCGGCTGTTGAGCGATTCCGCGGCTTCCGGGCTGAGCGAGAAGGCCGTGGCCGAGGCCACCCGCATCTTGCCGCTTTCCAGCATGCCCAGCATGCCGTCCTGAATCACTTCCGTGTAGGCGGTCAGGTCATCGAACGGACCTTCCTCCAGGCCGCCCATCACGGCGTTGGCCACGTTGCCCACGCCGGACTGCAACGGCAGCAGCGAGGGCGGCAGGCGGCCCATCTTCACTTCATGGCGGAAGAATTCCATCAGGTGGCCCGCAATGCCGCGCGCGGTCTCGTCCGGCGGGGAGAACGGGGCGTTGCGGTCGGGCGCATTGGTCTCGACAATCGCCACGATCTTGGCGGGATCGACCTTGAGCGCGGTGCCGCCGATGCGGTCATCGGGGCGCAGCAGCGGAATGGGCTGGCGGTGCGGCGGCAGGGCGGCACCGTACCAGATGTCGTGCATGCCCTCGAGGGCCGCGTCCTGCCAGCTGTTGACCTCGATGATCACCTGTTTGGCGGTGTCAAGCCATGTCTTGGAATTGCCGACGGAAGAGGACGGCACGATGCTGCCATCTTCACGGATGGCGGTGGCCTCGATGATGGCGGTGTCGATCGTGCCAAAGAAGCCCGCCCAGGCCATGGGGGCGACATGGCTGAGATGCATGTCGAGATATTCCGTCTCGCCCTTGTTGATGCGCGCGCGCAGGCCGGGATCGGAATTATAGGGCATGCGGAAGGAGATGCCGTTGACCTTGGCGAGTGCGCCGTCAAGCTCCGGCCCGGTCGAGGCGCCGGTGAGCAGCCGGATGCGGTGCTCCTTACCCTCGGCATGCGCGCGCTCCATCAGTGCCGCGAGCGCCTGCGGCACGGCCTTGGGGTAACCGGCGCCGGTAAAGCCACTGGTGCCCACCGTGCTGCCCGGGCGGACAAGGGAGGCCGCCTGCTCGGCGGTGGTGATCTTGGCCCGGAGCGCCGCATTCCGGATTCGGGTGTGGTCGATCATGAACTTTCCCTCAAACTCTTATCGTTATGCCCGGCCGGTCGAGACCGCGCCGGATATGTCGTATGCCGTCGTCACGGCCCTGGCCGGGGCCGATCTGCCGGGGCAGCAACGGTGGTGCGGGTATTCCCTTTGCACCAGAGCGCTTCTCCCTGCGTTTCACTTCAGCATGACGTCTTCATCTGTTCTCCGTCCTGCAGGCTACGTCACAACAAAAGAGTGTGACACGGCGCCCTGACTCCGGTTGGCTGTTTCACGTTTGCTCCATCAGGCACGCCACAGGCCGCGGCGCGATGTCTTCTGCCGATCTGTGTCGGGGGTAATATATTCCGGTTTTTTCCTGTACAATATCGTTACCCGGATGCAACCGGTTTGTGTCATTAAGGATACATTATTGCCCATCCCCCTAGTGCATGGCGGTCAATCTTGTGAATAATAGGAGACCAGACCCAGCAAGGGGCACAACCCGGACCGGCCACCAACAGGAGAGGATTTTCGCTTGAGACGTCGATTTCCCTCTCATCGGCCTGTCATGGCACGGGATGCCACATTCCCGCCCGCCGCCGAGCGGGAAGACGCAGCCCCCCCTGCCCCGCCCGCGCTGCCCACGCACCCGCTCGCAGGGCTGCTGGCGGGGCGCCCCCTGCGCGTGGTGGGCGACGTGCACGGCGACCTGCATGCCTTCCGCCATGCCGCCGCGACCGACCGCTTTGTCATACAGCTGGGCGACCTGGTGGATTACGGACCGGACAGCGCGGGCGCGTTCCGCCTGATCGATGAAGGGCGCGGCCTGTTCATACTGGGCAACCATGACCGCAAGCTGGCCCGTGCACTGCAGGGCCGCAAGATGCGCCGCGACCCGCCGCTGATGGAAACGCTGGCCGCCTTCCTGCGCGAGGAGAACAGCGACGTGTACCAGCGCGCGCTGGCCGACCTTGCCAAGGCGCCCGCGTGGATCGTGCTGGGGCACTCCATATTCGTGCATGGCGGCTTTCATGCCCGCATGCTGGGCGAACTGCCGCCACCGGGGCTGGGCACGGTAACACCCCTGCTGTCACGCGCCCTGTTTGGCGAGACGACAGGCCGCATGCAGAAGGATGGCTACCCCGAGCGCAGGCTGAACTGGGTCGATCACATTCCGCCGGGCTATACGGTCTATTGCGGGCATGACCGCCGCTCGACTGACGGGCGGCCCTGGGTGCGCAACGGCCGCATGGGCGGGCGGGCCATCTTTACCGATACCGGGGCTGGCAAGGGGGGGCACCTGGCGTGGATCGACCTCCCGCCGGTGCTGTAAGTCTTTTTTCATCCCTTTTTTATCGCAGGAGCGCGGACACCGATGAACACCACCGAGGCCAGACAGGACGCAGCCCGGCTCAAACTTGAAGAGCTGCGCTGCAGCATCGACAATATCGATGCCGCCCTGATCTACATGCTGGCCGAGCGCTTTCGCCACACGCAGGCGGTGGGCAGGCTCAAGGCCGCCAACGACATGCCGCCCGCCGACCCCGCGCGTGAGGCACGCCAGGTGGCACGGCTGCGCGAACTGGCCACCGCAGCCCATCTGGACCCCGATTTTGCGGAAAAATTCCTGGCCTTCATCATCCGCGAGGTCATCCGCCACCATGAGGCCATTGCCGCGGGCACAGGCCAGTAACCGCCGTCATGCCCCGCCAGCTCGTGCTCATGCGCCATGCCCAGGCCGCTCCCGCCGCATTTGGCGACATGGGCGCCAAAGCCGACTTCAACCGCGCGCTCACCCCACATGGCCGCGACAGCGCACATGCCCAGGGGGCATGGCTGCGGGCGCGCGCCTTTGCCCCGCAGCTCATACTGGTCAGCCCCGCGCGGCGCACGGTCGAGACGCTTGCCGCACTGGGATCATTTTATGGCGATCAGGAACCCGATATCCGATATGTGAACGAACTGTATGAGGCGACGGCCGAAACGGTGCGTGAGATGCTGTATGGCATTTCCGATAAAGTAAGCAATATCATGGTATTAGGGCACAATCCGGCCTTGGGCGCCCTGGTGTTTGGCTGGGGCGGCCGGCATTGTCCGCCCGCCCTTGAAGGCGCCATGCAGCGCGGCTTTCCACCGGCCTCGATCGCCTGTTTTACCGCCAAAAAACCATGGAATTCCGCCACCGATGGTGAAATCGACCTGAACGCCCTGTCTTGCCAATAATGTCATTGCGGCAAAGGGGGGCATGGATTGCCACGCCGGGGGTTTCGTTCCTATCGTCAGAGCCGAGGCCCGATGGGTGCCGCCCCCCGCGGCACACGGGCATATAATTTGGGCATGTTCATAAACTGCCGCATGAACGGCAGAATGCCCGGAGGTTGGAGACATGGGCCCCCTGCCCCACCAGCGCAGGCGTGCCCCCCAGGAGGAGAGTTGTAGATGAGCGAGTCCGGAAAAACTGCCACAATCTCGCTAAACGGCAAGGATGTTGCGCTGCCCATGCTGTCCGGCACGATGGGGCCGGAGGTCGTCGACATCCGCAAGCTGCCTGCCCAGGCTGGCGTATTCACCTATGATCCCGGCTATGGCGAGACCGCGTCATGCTCCAGCAAGATCACCTTCATCGATGGTGAAAAGGGCGTGCTGCTGCATCGTGGCTACCCCATCGCGCAGCTGGCCGAACAGGCCACCTTCATGGAAGTGGCCTACCTGCTGCTCAACGGTGAACTGCCCGACAAGGCGCAGTACGACGGGTTTGTGAATTCCATCAAACACCACACGCTGCTGCATGAACAGATCCGCAATTTCTTCAATGGTTTCCGCCGCGATGCGCACCCCATGGCCATCCTGTGCGGCACGGTTGGCGCGCTGTCGTCCTTCTATCATGAAGGGCTTGATGTCTCGAATGCTGCCACGCGCTACCAGTCAGCCATGCGCATCATCGCCAAGATCCCGACCATCGCGGCCTGGGCTTACAAATACACGCAGGGCGAGACCTTCATCTACCCGCGCAATGACCTGTCCTACGCCGAGAATTTCCTGTCCATGATGTTCGCGGTGCCGAGCGAGCCCTACAAGATCAACCCGGTGCTTGCACGCGCCATGGACCGCATCCTGATCCTGCATGCCGACCATGAGCAGAATGCGTCGACCTCCACCGTGCGCCTTGCGGGCTCGACGGGGGCCAATCCGTTTGCATGTATTTCCGCAGGCATCGCGGCACTTTGGGGGCCCGCCCATGGTGGGGCCAACGAGGCGGTGCTGAAAATGCTGGCCGAGATCGGCCACAAGGACAACATCCCCGAATTCATCGCCAAGGTGAAGGACAAGACCAGCGGCGTGCGCCTGATGGGCTTTGGCCACCGGGTGTACAAGAACTTCGACCCGCGCGCCAAGATCATGCAGGCCACCTGCCATGAGGTGCTGGGCGAGCTTGGCATCAAGGATGACCCGCTGCTCGACCTGGCCATCGAACTGGAGAAAATTGCGATCCATGACGAATATTTCGTCAAGCGCAGCCTGTATCCCAATGTCGATTTCTATTCCGGCATCATCCTCAAGGCCATGGGCATCCCCACCAGCATGTTCACCGTGCTGTTTGCCGTAGCCCGCACCACCGGCTGGATCAGCCAGTGGAAGGAAATGATTGAGGAACCCGGCCAGCGCATCGGCCGCCCCCGCCAGCTCTATACCGGATCGCCCGAGCGCAATTTCGTGCCGTTTGACAAGCGGGCCTGATTGAAAAAACCGTGCCGGGTGGATGAGTGCCCCACCCGGCATGGCAATCCTGTTTTTGCAGGAATTTTCGTTATTTAGACCGCTATTGTCATAACATGTTTCGACGGTCACCATATGCCAATGGACCGGGAATATCCGTTGAAACACTTCCGGAAGCTAGCCAAGCAGCTTCCCGATGCCCCATTTTTACGCAATTCAGTTCCTCATACCCCGTATGGAAACGCGTTGATATGGCGCCGCTGTTCAAGGGGACCATGCATGTCCTCGCCGCTGATCCACTACGGTGCGCCGGGTTGCGCGAAGAACGTCAGATCTCCATCAACAGATTCAGAATAACGTGCTGGTCTTGCGAAACGGATCGCTCATTCCATTAAAATAAAGGACCAAAAAAATAATTTATATCTGTGTTATTTATAATAATACAGAATCCGCTACGTATATATAAAGAAAGAATGATACCGCCGCAGCAAGTATATCAGAACAGATTTAAATAAAACTGAAGAAGACGGAAACTAGCATCTGATCCTGTCGTGGACAATATGTTCCGTTACGGCGTGATGACCGGGCCAAAGGCTGCTTCTGGTAATGTTGCGTCATTCGTCCAGCACGTGACACGTGATGCGGACGGAGCATTTACGTTCTCTCACCTGCCTGCTGGCATCTGGCTACAGAGATCGGTCGCGAGAATATTGTCGTCAAGGAGGTCGGGACCCAGCCTGGCCAGACCACATCAGTCACCCTGCAGCATCGCTGGAATTATCCACCTTCGTGGCGGCATGGCCCGTTCCTGTGGCAGGTCGGTCTTGAGGGGAATACGCCGGGCATCTTCGATAAAGTTCCTCGTCTGACATGAAAACCGGACAGACTGCATCCGCAGTCGGCCCTGCTTTTTTACGAATCCCCTTCCCCGGATGGATCAGTCACACTCACACCCGGCAGTCGGGCCAGGGCGCTTCTGGATCACGTGATGGTCGATCCATTCCGATACCAGGCGCCGCGCCTCGTTGAGCGAGGATTCGGGGTGGTGGATGCGGTAGAGGGTCGTGCAGGCATGGAAAGCCGACACATCGCTGGTCCCGACGCCACGCAGTTCCTGGTAGGCGGTGATTACGGCACGCTCGCATTTGCGGGCGATGCGACTGTTTTCAACAGACACGATGCGATGATCCACTAGTGAGAATGATTATTAATATTGAGATACTAGAGCGAATACCCCGTGGGGGCAAGGTACGCGAGCACTCACACTCTGCTGATCGGGTCACGTTATATTTCCGATGCGGCGTTTTTTTGGCAATTCCGCCCCCATTGGCCCGGACACCGATGGATTTTCCGCCCTGTTGCGGTTAATCGTCTGTGCTGACATTCAGTACACGCAATTCATTTGGCCGGAGATAGGGTATGCACGACGCCACGGGGAATGGGGCAGGACTTTCAACAGGCACAACCGCATGGGACCGCGATGCGGCACTCATGACCGCGCGCCTGCTGCTGGAAATCAAGGCCGTCAACTTCCGCCCCGATGATCCATACACCCTGACCTCGGGCTGGAAATCGCCGGTCTATATCGATTGCCGCCGCATCATCTTCTTCCCCCGCGCGCGCCAGAAGATCATGGAACTGGCGGTGGAAAAGATCGGCCGCCATGTCGGCTACGAAAGCATCGACGCCGTGGTGGGCGGCGAGACGGCGGGCATTCCCTTCGCCGCCTGGATTGCCGACCGCATGATGGCGCCCATGGCCTATGTGCGCAAAAAGCCCAAGGGTTTTGGCCGCAATGCCCAGATCGAGGGTGACGTGCCCGAGGGCATGCGCACCCTGCTGGTGGAAGACCTGACCACCGATGGCTCATCGAAGGTGCAGTTCGCCAACGCGCTGCGCAAGGCGGGCGCGATCGTGGACCACACCTTCGTCGTGTTCTTCTATGGCGTCTTCCCCGGCGCGTATCGTACGCTGGCGGACATGGATATCAGCCTGCATGCGCTGTGCACCTGGTGGGATGTGCTCGAGGCCTGTGCGGGCAAGCCCTATTTCTCGGAAAAGGATGCCGCCGAGGTGCGTCGTTTCCTTGAAGATCCGTGTGCCTGGTCGGCCAAGCATGGCGGCGTGGGCAGTGCCGAAGAGGCACTGGCGCTCAAGGCCAAACGCGATTCCGGGGCCTGACCCACGGGCCAGATGATGCCGCGTGTTCTTGCCTTCGATTCGGGAATTGGCGGGTTGGGAATCGTAGCCCAGCTCCGCCCTCTCCTGCCCGGCATACCGGTCGACTATCTGGCCGACACGGCCGTATTCCCTTACGGCGAACAGCCCGATGCCGTGCTGCGCGAGCGGATCGTGCGCCTTGTGGGCGCTGCCATTGCCCGCCTGCGGCCCAGCGTGGTGGTGGTAGCGTGCAACACCGCCAGCACGCTCGCACTCGAGAGCCTGCGCGCGGCTTATGACGTGCCCTTCGTGGGCTGCGTGCCCCCCATAAAATGGGCTGCCGACCAGACCCGCACCGGCACGATCGGGCTACTGGCCACGCGGGCAACCGTGCGCAGGCCCTACCTGAAGGCTCTCAGCGCCCGCTTTGCGCCCAACTGCACCCTGCTTGCCCACGGCGCTCGCGGATTGGCGGACATGGCGGAAAACGCCTTTCGCGGCACCCCGCCAGACCCCACCCTGCTCGGGGCGGAACTCGCGGGCCTGTTCGGGCAACCCGGCGGCAGTGCAATCGACGTGGTGGGTCTGGGCTGCACACATTATACTTTTTTGCTTGATGCCATGCGTGACGCAGGCCCCCCGCATGTCACCTGGCTGGATCCCGCCCCCGCCGTGGCCCGGCAGGTCGCCCGCGTGCTGGCCGCATGCCCTGTCGCGACCGGCCCCGCCTCTTCCCCGCCCGACCAGTTCTGCTTTACCGCCCAGCCGCGTGACCTCGCGGCTCTGCGGCCGGGACTGGCCGCGCTGGGCTATGGGCAGGATGCGCCAAAGCTGTTCGACGCCAGCCCGGCTGCTGCATACAAAGGGTAGTACCGCCTTTTTTCAAAAGGCAGCGTTCCTTGAAGCTTTTTCTGATTTTCAGAGGCCAGAAAGGACAGGCCGCCCCGCCTGCTAGCGCAGGCGGTTGACGGTGTAGCTCGCCGTATCCTGCAGCATCTGGCGCAGGCGGCTGGGCGGGAAGATGGACAGCGCCTCACGCGCCGCATCGGCATATTCCGTTGCACGCTCAAGCGTGGTGCGGATAGCGCCGGTCTGTTCGATCAGGCGCAGGGCATGATCGAGATCCTCGGGCTTCTGCTCGCTTTCCTCGATCACGCGCTGCCAGAAGGCACGATCCTCCGCCGAGCCCGCGGCATAGGCCGCCAGCACTGGCAGGGTGATCTTGCCTTCACGGAAGTCATCCCCCACCGTCTTGCCCAGTCGGGCCTGATCGGCGGCGTAATCCAGCGCGTCATCAACCAGCTGGAAAGCCATGCCCAGATTGGTGCCGTAGGATTCGAGCGCGCGCTCCTCATCCTCGCCCCGGTCGGCCACGACAGCGCCCACGCGGCAGGCTGCGGCGAACAATGCCGCAGTTTTGCCATGAATCACTTCCAGATACTGATCAATCTGTGTGGACAGGTCATTCTGCGTGGACATCTGCAGCACTTCCCCTTCCGCAATGGTGGCGGAAGCGGATGAGAGGATATTCATGACCTTGAGCGAGCCATCATCCGTCATGAGCTGGAACGAGCGGGCGAACAGGAAGTCCCCCACCAGCACCGAGGCCTTGTTGCCAAACACCGCATTGGCGCTGGCCATGCCCCGGCGCAGCGAACTTTCGTCCACCACGTCGTCATGCAGCAGCGTTGCCGTGTGGATGAACTCCACGCAGGCGGCCAGGGCCACGTGGCGCTGGTGCGTGGCATCGGGCTGGTAGCCGCACAGCCGGGCGGAGGCCAGTGTCAGCAGCGGGCGCAGCCGCTTGCCACCGGCGGCCACAAGGTGGGCTGCAAGCTGGGGAATAAGGGCGACCGGGCTGTCCATCCGCTCGACAATGGCGCGGTTGCACGCCGCCATGTCATCCGCAAGATATTCCGCCAGATCGCGCAGGGCGACTTCTGATCCATCTGCCATCGGGCGGCGAGCCCCTTCGTCTTTCTGACTTGCCGTTTCGTCGGATTCCGGCAGACTAACTGCTAGGGCCAAAAGGTTACTCTCCCGGTTCCGAATGTATGAACATAGAATGAGTATATGGGCGGCGCTGGAATAACGGTCAAGCCGGAGCAAACAGGCACACGGCACGGAGCAGCGCATGACCTGCCTCTCCCCCCCTCGGGCATGGACCCTGTAACCACGGGCCACCTGCTGGGCGGAAAGGTGGTCTATCGCCAGTTTTCGACCGGAAACAGGACCGGGCTTGAGCCTGTTCTGATGGCCGCTTTCGTGCCCGCGCGCCCCGGCCAGATCGTCATGGAAGGCGGATGCGGTGCGGGCGCCGGGCTGCTTTGCCTGTCGAATCGGGTGCCCCGGCTGACCGGAATCGGGCTGGAGCATGATGGCGCCACCGCGGCACTGGCCCGGCACAACTTCATGCTCAACCATCGCCACGGGCTGCATGTGCGCCATGCCACCCTGCCTGCCCTGCCCGATGACCCGCTGCTGTCCGGCCCCGGCCTGCGCCGCATCGACCACGCCTTTGCCAACCCGCCATGGCATGGGCAGGACTCGTCGGCCTCGCCCCACAGCCAGCGCGACCTTGCCCGCCGCCTGCCCACCGGCGCGCTTGGCGGCTGGGTGCGCGCGCTCGCCGCCCAGCTACGCCACCACGGCACGCTGACGCTGGCCCTGCCCGCCACCCTGCTGGCCGCCTGCTGCACGGCCATGGAGGGCGCGCAGCTGGGCCGGATCAGGGTGCTGCCCTTCTGGCCCCGCGCGGGGCAGGCCGCACGCATCATGCTGGTGCAGGGACGGGCGAATTCACGCGCAGGCAGCGAAATGCTGCCCGGCCTTGTGCTGCATGAGGCGGATGGCCGCTTTACGCCACAGGCCCGCGCCATACTGGAGCAGGGCATGCCGCTCATGCCTTGAGCACAGCGATATGACTGAAAAACAAAAGCTTCCGGGCGCCGCCTTGTTTCAAAAAGGCGGCATTTCCTGAAGCGTTCTGGAAAAAAGCTTCACCAAAAACTTTTTCCCCTCACCTTACTGGCAGGCGAGGCATTCTTCGTAGTCGCCTGATGTGGCGGGGCCGCCTGCATCCTTGGGCGGTACGTCGCGCTTTTCCTGGCCATCGCTCACCGCATCGGCGCGCTGGATCGACAGCGAGCGGCAGTAATACAGCGATTTCACCCCCCGTTTCCACGCCATGTAATGAATCTGGTGCAGGTCGCGCTTGTGCACGTTGGCAGGCAGGAAGATGTTGACCGACTGCGCCTGGCAGATGAACGGCGCGCGATCGGCCGCATGCTCGATTACCCAGCGCTGGTCGAGTTCGAACGCGGTCTTGAACACGTCCTTCTCCTGCTGGGTCAGGAAGTCGAGATGCTGCACGCTGCCCTTGTTGAGCGTGATGGACGACCAGACATCGCTGGTGTTCCGGCCCTTGCTGGTCAGCAGCTTGTCAAGGTGGCGGTTGCGCACGGTAAACGAGCCGGACAGCGTCTTTTGCAGGAACACATTGGCCGCGATCGGCTCGATGCCGGGGCTGGCATTGCCCGCGATGATGGAGATCGACGCCGTGGGCGCAATCGCCATCTTGTTCGAGAATCGCTCCATCACGCCATATTCCGCCGCATCCGGGCAGGGTCCGCGCTCTTCGGCCAGCTTGCGCGAGGCGGCATCGGCCTGCGCGCGGATGTGCTGGAAGATCTTGCGGTTCCAGCTCTTGGCCACGACGCTCTCGAACGGCACGTTCTTGGCCTGCAGGAAGGAGTGGAACCCCATCACGCCCAGCCCCACCGAGCGCTCGCGCATGGCGGCGTAGCGGGCGCGCTCCATGTCATCGGGCGCGCGGTCGATGAAGTCCTGCAGTACGTTGTCGAGGAACAGCATCACATCCTCGATGAACTGCGGATCATCCTTCCACTCATCCCATGTCTCGAGATTGAGCGAGGACAGGCAGCACACCGCCGTGCGCTCGCGGCCATGGTGGTCCATGCCGGTGGGCAGCGTGATCTCGGCGCACAGGTTCGAGGTCTTGACCTCAAGCCCCGCCAGCTTGTGGTGTTCGGGGCGCGCGTTGTTCACGTGGTCGGAATAGATGATGTACGGCTCACCCTGCTCCATGCGCGCGGTCAGGATGCGAATCCACAACGCGCGGGCCGAAACCTTGCGGATGACCGTGTTGTCCTTGGGGGAAAGCAGCGCCCATTCATCATCATCGGCCACCGCGCGCATGAACGCGTCCGACACCAGCACGCCGTGATGCAGGTTGAGCGCCTTGCGGTTGGGGTCGCCGCCGGTGGGGCGGCGCAGCTCGATGAATTCCTCGATCTCGGGGTGCCAGACCGGCAGGTACACCGCCGCCGAGCCGCGCCGCAGCGAGCCCTGGCTGATGGCCAGGGTCAGGCTGTCCATGACCCGGATGAAGGGAATGACGCCCGAGGTCTTGCCGTTGCGGCCCACGTTCTCGCCAATCGAGCGCAGGTTGCCCCAGTAGGAACCGATGCCGCCGCCCTTTGAGGCCAGCCACACATTCTCGTTCCACAGGTCCACGATGCCGCGCAGGCTGTCATTGGCCTCGTTGAGGAAGCACGAGATGGGCAGCCCCCGCGAGGTGCCACCATTGGAAAGCACCGGCGTGGCCGGCATGAACCAGTGCCGCGAGATGTAGTCATACAGCCGCTGGGCATGGGCGGGGTTGGCCCCGTAATACGAGGCCACGCGGCCAAACAGGTCCTGGTAGCTCTCATCGGGCAAAAGGTAGCGGTTGTTGAGCGTTGCCTTGCCAAACGCCGTGAGCAGCGCATCGCGGGAGTGGTCCACGCGCACGGGATGATGGCCGGGAAGCTGGACCACGCTATCAAGCATGTCAGACGTTTCAGCCATAGGCGTACTGTCCTTTCCCTGAACGGTCCCATCCCAGTTGGCAGAACGATCGGCCATGCCGCCGGATATGTCATCCAGGACCATTTACATTCTCCGTAATCGGCCCGCGCCAAGACACGCAGGGCCTTTCGGGCGCCTGCGTGGTGGGACGGGTCTTTATGATATGCCCCTATATATGGACTATTCCATGCCGCTTTGCACTAGATAATGTGGCCCGGGAAAATGGGGAGCGTTGCCTCGAATCAGCGGTGAGCTTACGTCAAGCGCGTTGACGGCAGATTATTTTTTTTAATTTTTCTTCCCGCCATCGCACGCGGCAAGGCTGCCCCAGCGCGCCTTTGCCGCCTCATCCTGCGCGCGCGCTTCAACCCAGGCGCTCCGCCCATCTGCAAATTCCTCGCGTTTCCAGAACGGCGCGCTGGTCTTGAGCCAGTCCATCATGAAGGTGGTGGCCTCCTGCGCGCCCCCCCTGTGGGCAGAGGCGCACAGCACCAGCACGATGGGCATGCCCACCGCCAGCCTGCCAACCCGGTGGATGACCGTGCAGCCTGCCAGTCCGAATCGCGCGCATGCCGATTCCGCTATGCGGCGCATCATGGATTCGGTCATGCCGGGATAATGCTCGAGTTCCAGCGCCACTAGGCCGCCGCCGCCGCGCACGATTCCGGTAAAGGCTGCGACTCCCCCCACATCCTCATGCCCGCGCAGCAGCAGCGCGGTTTCATGGGCGCTATCGAACGCCTCGACCTGAACGCGGATCGTGACACGCGGCATGGTGGTCTCAGCCCCCTGTAACCGGCGGGAAGAAGGCAATCTCGTCATGCGCCGCAATAGGGGCGGCAATCGTGGCGAAACTCTGGTTCACCGCCACGCGGATCAGTTCGGGCCTGGCGAAGATGGCGGCATATTCTCCTCCACGCGCGTTTAGCGCTGCAATCAGGTCCTGCACGCAATGCGCGCCCTGTGGCAGGGGCAGCGTCTCGCCGGAGCGGCCAAGACGGTCGCGCAGCCATGCAAAATAAAGAATGCGTAGCATTCCGCTCTTCTCTCCCACTCAGGGCAGGCCCGGCACCGCGCTGGGCGGCTTGCATCAGGGGGCCTGCTGTTCATGCACCGTGCCATCGGCGCTGACCTCGGTTGTGGTGCCATCGCCATTGGGCACGATGATCGCCGCATCCGCTGCGTCCTTATGCGTTGCCCCCTGCCCTGAAGACAATGCGGAAACGTGCCCGGGCAGCCCATCGCCCACTGCATCGTTGCCGATCTGCATCTCGCCGCCCGCGGGCAGGTCATGCTCGATTGCACCACCGGGCCGGGTGCCGGGCGGCATGGCCGCGGCCATGTCCTCCTGCGGCGTGACCTGCCCGTCAGGCAGAACGGGCCAGATATTGCGCGCCTGCGGCATGATGGGCAGCACCTGCGGGGCCTGCCCGCTCACGCGGCGCATGTTCTCACCTTCCGCGCGCGGGGTATTGGGCAGGCTACCCGGAAATTCGGTGTTATCGGCCAGGATCGGCCCGAACCCGCCACACCCTGCCAGCCCCGCCAGCAATGACAGCACCATTGCGTTGCGCACCACGCTCTTCCCTCGCCCCCTTGCCAGACTGGCGGGCGCATGGGCCCGCAGGGACGATCAGCCATGAAGCGCGTTAATTTTTCATGTAGGTCAGGAAGATAATTTGGTGGCGCCCGACGTGCCGCGCCCCACGTGGCGCAGCCCGGTGGAAACGTAATCCCACCCGGTGATCAGGGTCAGGGCGGCGGCGATCCACATCATAATGGCGCCGAGCACATTGACCGGCAGCCAGCCGATATGCAGCAGCCCTGCCGTACTGTCGCCCGCGAGCAGGAAGCCGATCGCCGTCATCTGGAACCCGGTCTTCCATTTGGCGAGCTTCGTCACCGGCAGGCCAACACGGGTGGCGGCAAGGTATTCGCGCAGGCCGCTGACCAGGATCTCGCGGCACAGGATGATGATGGCGGGGTACAGGCACCCGTAAGGCAGCCGCCCCAGCCCCGCCATGACCATGAGCGACGCGCCCACGAGCAGCTTGTCGGCAATGGGGTCGAGCATGCGGCCGAGGTCGGAATTCTGGTTCCACGCCCGGGCCAGCTTGCCATCGAAGTAATCGGTAATGCCCGCCAGGATGAACAGTACGCACGCGGCGCAATCGGTCTGCGCCGTGTGAATGACCACAAGCGCCACGACGATCGGCACCACGATGATGCGGGACAGGGTCAGGAGGTTGGGCAGGTCGGTAAGCATGCTGATACTGCTATAACCAAGAAAGGGAGAAAGCCAATATACTGATAACGCCTGTCAGCCAGTTTGCAGGCTCACATCTGCATGACAGCCGCTCACTCTCCTGTCCAGTCGGGATGGAAAAAACCGTAAATGACCCGCGCCATGTCGCGGTTGATGCCCGGCGCATGCTCCAGTTCCCCCAGGCCAGCCTGCCGCACGCCGCGCGCCGAGCCGAAATGCTTGAGCAGCGCGCGCTTGCGTGCCGGTCCAACGCCCGGAATATCATCAAGTTCCGAGCGCACCAGCGTCTTGGAGCGCCCGGCGCGGTGGGTGGTGATGGCGAAGCGGTGCGCCTCGTCACGCAGGCGCTGGAGGTAGTACAGCACCGGATCACGCGGCGGCAGCTGGAAGGGCGGCCGGTCGGCGGTGTGAAACCACTCCCGCCCCGCATCGCGGTCTGGCCCCTTGGCAATGCCCACCAGGGTCACGCCCGTCACGCCAAGTTCATCGAGCACGCCGCGCACGGCGGTGTACTGCCCTGCCCCGCCATCGATCAGCAGGATGTCGGGCCAGTCCTCGGGGCGCACGCCCTCTTCCCGGTCCTTCAGCGCCCGGCGGAAGCGCCGCTCCAGCACCTCGCGCATCATGGCGAAGTCATCGCCCGGCGTGACCGGCCCCTTGATGGAGAATTTGCGGTAGGCGCGTTTTTCAAATCCTTCCGGGCCACCAACCACCATCACGCCATAAGGATTCGCCCCCTGGATGTGGCTGTTATCGTAGGTTTCGATGCGTCTGGGCGGCGCGTCGAGGCCAAACAGGTCGGCCACGCCCTGCAACAGCTTCGCCTGGCCGGCACTTTCGGCCATCTTGCGCTCCAGCGCCTCGCGCGCGTTCAGGGCGGCATGCTCGATCACGCCGCGTTTCTCGCCACGCTGCGGGTGCAGGATCTCGACCTTGCGGCCCCGGCGCAGGCTCAGGGCGGCGGTGAGCACGTCAAGCTCCGGCAGGTCCTGGTTGACGAGCACCTGCGCAGGCGGGGGCTTGTCATCATAGAACTGCGCCATGAAGGCGGCGAGCACATCGGGCGCGTTCTCGTCACGCGCATGGCTGGGAAAGAACGCCCGGTTGCCGTTATTGCGCCCCGCGCGGATGAAGAACACCTGAATGCACGACTGCCCGGCAATCTGCCAGATGGCGATGATGTCAGCATCACTCACGCTGGAGGGGTTGATGACGCTGGAATCCTGCTGCAGGGCCGAAAGCCCGCGTATGCGGTCGCGGATGGCGGCGGCGCGCTCGAATTCAAGCGCCTCGGCGGCCTGTTCCATCTCCAGGCCCAGCTTCTCGCGCATGTCCGGGTCCTTGCCCGCCAGGAAGCTGCGCGCCTGGGCGGCAAGCTCGGCATAATCCTCGCGGCTGATACGGTCGGTGCATGGCGCCGAGCAGCGATGGATCTGGTGCAGCAGGCACGGGCGCGTGCGGCCCTGCATCTCGCTATCGGAGCATGAGCGCAGCAGGAACGTGCGCTGGAGCAGGTTCAGCGTCTGGTTGACCGACCAGGCCGAGGCAAACGGCCCCCAGTACGAGGCCCCCTTGACCGGCTTGCCCCGGTGCTTGCTGATCTGGGGGAAGTCATGCCGGTCGGTCAGCATGATCCACGGGTAGCTTTTGTCATCACGCAGCAGGATGTTGTAACGCGGCTGCATGCGCTTGATGTAGTTGGCCTCGAGCAGCAGGGCCTCGGCCTCGGTATGGGTGGTGACGATTTCCATGCTGCGCGTTTCCGTCACCATGCGGCGCAGGCGCTCGGTCAGGCGGCTGACATGGGTGTAGGAGGTCACGCGCTTCTTCAGGTTCAGCGCCTTGCCCACGTACAGCACGTCCCCCTTTTCACCGAGCATGCGGTACACGCCGGGGGCCTGCGGCATGGTGCGCAGGGCATGATGGATTGCGTCCACCCCCACCGGGCGGGTCGGTGCGTCGGAAATGGCCGTTGTCATGGACGGCAGCCGTTCATCCACCGATAATGTGGATAAGTCTGTGGAGCAGGGGCCGAAAAAAACGTGCGGGTGGCGGTTTTCCGTTCCTGTACTTGGATTGCCCAAAAAAACATCACTAACAACAACCTACTGTTTTTAAACAATTATATTGGACAAGCCGGAGGCCGGAAAAAAAATCCGCTCCTCGACAGGCCGGATTCAGGGCTGTCAACCCCACAGGTGGACAAATTATGGCATCCGTGTGTCCTGATGGGTGGATTGCATTTTTGCAGGAAATATCAGCCGCCTTTTGCCATTCGTTCCTGTTTTCGTCCTGTGCCGCGCCCTGTGGGGAAAAAAATATTCTTGTCAGCCTGCCACGGATCGGCAATGCAGCCGATATGCGTATCGTCACCTGGAATATCAATTCCCTCCGCCTGCGGATGCCGCTGCTTGCCCGGCTGTGCCAGGACACATCGCCCGATATCGTCTGCCTGCAGGAAACCAAGGTGCCTGATGCCCTGTTCCCGCTCGAGGAGGTGCGCGCCCTTGGCTTCGGGCATGTCGTGTTCCGTGGCATGAAGGGATATAATGGGGTGGCCATCCTGTCACGCCAACCCGTAACCGTGCTGGAGGATACGCCGGACTGGTGCGAAAAGGGTGACTGCCGCCACATCGCCGTGCGCCATGGCACGGGGGCTAATGCGATTGACGTGCATGATTTCTACGTGCCTGCGGGCGGTGACGTGCCCGACCCGGTCGAGAACCCCAAATTCGCCCACAAGCTGGCTTTTGTGGAGGAGGCACGCCAGTGGTTCTCCGCGCGTGACATGCGGCGCACCGTGCTGGTGGGCGACCTGAACATCGCTCCCCTTGAGCAGGATGTGTGGAGCCACAGGCAGCTGCTCAGGATTGTCAGCCACACGCCCGAGGAAACCGAACGCCTGCTGGCCTGGCAGCAGACCGGCTTCATCGACGCCATGCGCGAATTCGTGCCGCCGGATGAAAAGCTCTATACGTGGTGGTCCTATCGCAACCGTAACTGGAGTGCGTCAAACCGCGGGCGGCGACTGGACCATGTGTGGGTCACGCCCGACCTGCGCCCTGCCCTGCGCGGCATGGAGGTGCTGCGCACCGCCCGCGACTGGGAGAAGCCGTCGGACCATGTTCCGGTGCTGATCGATATCGACGGCTGAGCGCAAGGCAGCGTGCTTCGAAGCTTTTTGAAAAAAGCTTCACCAGAAACTTTTGTTTTTATAAGGCTCAAACACGACCGGGCCGCCCGAAACCGGGCGGCCCGTCATAATTCACACGTCAACGCGGCCCCGTTCAGGCAAGGGCGCTCTTGCCGCCTTCGGGGTCGAGACGGTAGCCGCCGCCTTCCGTCACCAGCAGGCTGGCGTTGGTGGGATCAGGCTCGATCTTCTGGCGCAGGCGGTAGATATGGGTTTCCAGCGTGTGGGTGGTTACGGCCGCGTTGTAGCCCCACACCTCGTTGAGCAGCACCTGCCGGGGCACGGGGCGCGTGCCCGCGCGGTACAGGAACTTCAGGATGGCCGCTTCCTTCTCCGTCAGGCGGATGCGGCGATTCTTGGCCGTTTCCTGCAACAGCTTGGCCGACGGGCGGAAGATATACGGCCCGATGGCGAAGACCGCGTCCTCGCTGTTCTCGAAAATGCGCATCTGCGCGCGCAGGCGGGCAAGAAGCTCCGCAATGCGGAACGGCTTGGCCACATAGTCATTGGCGCCCGCATCAAGGCCGCGCACGACATCCGTCTCGTCATCAGAGCCAGTCAGGATGATGATGGGGATGCGCTTGCCCTTGCGCCGCAGGTCGGCGCAGAAATCACGCCCGTCCCCATCCGGCAGGGATACATCGAGGATGATCGCGTCAAAACGCGCCCCCGGTTTCTGCAGCTTTTCCCAGGCTTCGGCGACGGAGCCAGCCTCGATCGCTTCAAATTCACCATCAATCTGTAGCTGTTCAACGAGCATCTGACGTAAAGTCTGATCGTCGTCCGCTATCAGTATGGGACGTGCTCCTGCCATCGAACCCTCTTTATCACTTTAAGGCCGGCCCTTTATCGAACCGGTCTCTGTCTTTCTGTTCATGCCTGGCCTCATGCCCGACAGGCCCATGACCCGCCGGCCCCGATGCCGTATGCAGCCGGATGAGGCCGGAGATAACATAAATACGACCCGATCCAGAGGAATTCATGATACGCGCTATTTTGCAAACGAATACAGGGCTGGATGCACAACTGCATTGCATTCGCGAAATTATGCCCGCCATCATCGGCGCGGGCGGCGTAAAAACCCGCAAAATCGAGGGAGATCACGCAACGCCTGCCGGTATTCTGCCATTGCGGCGCGTGTTCTATCGCGCCGACCGGGTAACATCACCTGTTTGTCATCTGCCCGTCGAGCCGCTTTCCCCGCTTGATGGCTGGTGCGATGACCCCGCCAGCCCCGATTACAACCGCCATGTCACCCTGCCCCACCCCGCCCGGCACGAGCGCCTGTGGCGCGAGGATCACGTTTACGACATTGTGGTGGTGCTTGGTTATAACGACGCGCCTGTCCATTCTGGCGCGGGCTCAGCCATCTTCCTCCACCTTCCGCCCAAAGGGGGCAGGCCCACGGAGGGCTGCATCGCCCTGCCCGAGCCTGCGCTGCGCCGCCTGCTCGCCGCGGGGCTTGCGGAAATCGAGGTCAGGCCGCCGGGATAGGCCCATCGACCACGGGCAGGTCCGTCCGGCTGGCATCCTGCCCCGGCGGCATGAACAGCACGATGATGTCGCCTTCCGCCGGTTCGGCCGGAATCGCATCCTCGGCAGAAAAAACCCAGATCGCCGTGCCCTTGCGGATGATCATGAACAGCATGGCCGGGCCATCGGTCAGCCGGGTTTCGCTTATGGTTTCATCGGCAACATAGCTGCCAAAGCGCCAGCCCTGGGCGTAGCGGGAATCAATGAGCGAGAAATTCCATGCAGGCTCGCCCAGCACCTTGCCACGCGAATCCCGGCTCATCCCATGATACAGGTCCAGCCTTGCAATGCCCGGGCTGACCTGAAACACGCGCTGCCGCCCCAGGTCGGGCGCCATGCGCGCGCAGACCAGGCCGTTATAGATGGCGTCCGGCGTGGTGGCGATCAGGTAGTCGGCGGGGCGTTCCTCCAGGCTTTCCTGCCCCTCGACCGAGAGCAGTTCGGCGCGCAGCACCGGCACGCCCAGCCCCGCCGCCTTGTTGAGCGCGGGCGCGTACGTATCGACCAGCAGCACCGGCACGCCCCGGTCATGCACCACGCGGGCAAGGTTGGTGGACCACGCATTCGCCCCCATGATGGCCAGCGCCGGCTCATCGGACAGGGTCAGCCTGAGCGCGCGCGCCAGCGGCCTGAGCGAAAAGCCATGCAGGATCATGGTCGAGGCGATCAGCGCGAACACGGCCGGCGTGATCATGTTGGCCCCGGCGTAACCGGCCTCCTGCAACTGCAGCCCCACCACGCCGGACACGGCGGCGGCCACGATGCCACGCGGCGCGATCCACCCCACGAACAGCCGCTCCTGCCACGACATGCTCGCCCCGATGGTGGAGAGGTAGATGCCAAGCGGCCTGACGACGAACATGACCGTGAATGTCAGCGCCATGATCGGCCAGGACAGTTCGGCCAGCACCGTGCGCTGCAGGTCCGCCGTGAGCAGCACGAACAGGCACGAGACCACGATCACGCCCAGGGATTCCTTGATGCGCTGGAGCTCCGACATGCCGGTCACATGCAGGTTGGCCAGCGCCATGCCGAACACGGTGGCCGCCATGAGGCCCGCGCCCTGCATAAGCAGATTGCAGATGGCCGCAACCCCCATGGCGAAGGCCAGGATCATGGGAATGCGCAGGATCTCGGGCAGCAGGTCGCGCGCCGAAAGGAACTTGATGAGCAGGGCGGGAAAAATGCCGCACCCGATGGAAAACATGGTGGCGAACAGCAGGTGCGGCCCGATCTCCACCGCCGCAAGCGACGCATCGGATGTGTGGCTGGAACTGATCAGCAGGCATTCCAGCACCAGGGTTGCCAGAATGGCGGCGATGGGATCGTTCACGATCGCCTCCCACCGCAAAAAGGCCGCCACCCTTGGCCGCAGCTTGGTGTGGCGCAGCAGGGGCAGCACCACGGTTGGCCCCGTCACCACCACGATGGCGCCAAACAGCCATGCCGTGCCCCAGTTCAGGTGCCCCACGTAATGCGCCGCCAGCGAGCCCAGCACCCAGTTGATGGGCAGGGCCGCCGCCGTCAGGCGCAGCACCCCCTCGCCCGATTCACGCCATTGCCGCAGATCAAGCGCCAGCCCGCCCTCGAACACGATGAACGCCACGGCCATGGAAACAAGCGGGTGAAAATACGGCCCGATGGCCGTAGCCGGGTGCAGGATGCCAAGCCCCGGCCCGCAGATCAGCCCGAGGGCGAACAGCAGCACGATGGCAGGCAGCTTGAAGCGCCACGCCACCCACTGGGCCGCGATGCCACCGCCCAGCACAAACAGAATTCCAATTGCCAGGTTTGTTGCCTGCATCCCGATGTCCCATAATGTTGCAAATGGCGCTGGTGCCAGCCTGCCGATGGATCACGCAGGGGCGCGACCTTTCAGGCCCGCCCAGCCCTGCGCCGCATCCATGATCCCATCAGCTTCGGCACATGGCGCTGTATATGTGCAACAATATCGCCCCAAGGCAGGAAACCAGAACCGGCCTGTCATAGATAAGCCAAAAATATTTCTTGCCGCAACAGAATACGGCGCGAATGTTAAAGACCCGACAGGCGCCCTTTGACTTTCTTCTGTTCTACTGACGCTTTATTGATAACCGGATTCACCCCTGTCCTGCGCAGGCATGGCGGGTGCCGGATGGGGCATCCGATGCCTCAACCCTGCATCCCCCGAGGACGGCCCGGGGAAGATATCCGGCGAAAAACGCCGCCTTTTTGAAAAAGGCGACGTCCGGAAACTTCAGTCGTGTTTACCCGAAAAAACGGGGTTCAGCAGGCTTCACGCTGCATGATGGCGGCAAAAAAACCATCCGTATGGTGCTGGCGCGGCGTCAGGCTGACCTGCCCGTCCGTGCTCAGCCCCGCAGGCAGGTCATCATCCGCGCCATCGGGCACGACCAGCGAAAAGGCCGGGTTACGGGCCAGAAAGGCTGCGATCTGGTCGCCATTTTCCTCGCGCAGCACGGAGCAGGTGGCATAGACCATCCGCCCGCCCGGCCGCACCAGGGCTGCGGCACGGTCCATGATCGCGGCCTGCTTTTCGGTCAGTTCCACAAGATCCTGCTCGCGCAGGCGCAGGCGGGCATCGGGGTTGCGCCGCCAGGTGCCGGTGCCGGTGCATGGCGCATCAACCAGAACGCGGTCAAAGCTGCCACTGCGGCGGCGCGCCCAGCGGTCGCCCGCCACCAGCAGGTGGCGCTCGGCATTGTGCACGCCCGCGCGACGCAGGCGGCGCACGGCCCCCTCCAGCCGCGGCTCGGACACATCGCACGCCACGATGTGCCCGCGGTTCTCCATGGTCATGGCCATGCCCAGCGTCTTGCCCGCAGCCCCCGCGCAGTAATCGAGCACGCGCATGCCCGGCCGCGCGCCCACGGCGGCGACCACAAGCTGGCTGCCTTCATCCTGAATTTCAATCAGCCCGCTGCGAAAGGCCGCGCAGGATGTAATGGGCTGGCGGCCCGCAACCCGCAGCCCCCATGGCGAGAGCGCGGTATCAACCGCATGGATGCCCTCCGCCTCAAGGGCGGCCAGCGCCGTGGGGCGGTCTGATTTGAGCAGGTTCACCCGCAGGTCCAGCGTCGCCTCGCCATCCATGGCCGCGAGTTCGGCTTCCAGCCCGTCCCCAAAGGTGCGCTCGAGGCGAGGCAGCAGCCAGTCCGGCACCTCCAGCCGCACGGCGGGCGGCATGTCGGGGTGCAGCAGCCCCTGCCCTTCAAGCTGCGTGTAAAGGCTGCTTTCCGAGCCGATCAGCCCCAGCGGCGCGTACCGCTCGCCTGTAAAGAGGTGTTGCGGGTTTTCACGCACCTCCGGCTCGAGCGCCATCATGGCCAGCACCAGCGTGCGGGGCGTGACCTTGCCCCCCACGCATTCAATCCACCAGTGCAGCCTGCGCCAGTGCCGCAGCACGCGCCACACGCGCGCCGAGATGGCCCGGCGGTCGCCGCCGCCAATATAACGCCGCTCACGAAAGAAGGCATTGGCCAGCGCATCGGCGGGGCGCTGCGGCGTGGCCTCCATTGCGGCAAGCAGGTCAATGGCGGCGGAAAGCCGTGCGCTGGGTGTCATGAATCAGGGAACCGTTATTGTGAAAAGGGCCGGCAGGATCAGTCCTGCCGGTAGTTCGGGGCCTCACGCGTGATGGACACGTCATGCACATGGCTCTCGCGCAGGCCCGCGCCGGTAATGCGGCGGAAGCGCGCGCGCTGCTGCAGGTCGGCAATGGTGGCCGAGCCGGTATAGCCCATGCCCGCGCGCAGCCCGCCCACGAGCTGGTGCACCACGGCCCCCATGGCCCCCTTGTAGGCCACGCGGCCCTCGATGCCCTCGGGCACCATCTTGTGCGTGTCCTTGATGTCCTGCTGGAAGTAGCGGTCGGCCGACCCGCGCGACATGGCGCCAAGGCTGCCCATGCCACGATAGGACTTGTAGGTCCGGCCCTGGTACAGGAACACCTCGCCCGGCGCCTCTTCCGTGCCGGCAAGCAGCGAGCCGATCATGACCACGTCGGCCCCCGCGCCGATCGCTTTCACGATATCGCCCGAGGTGCGCACGCCGCCATCGGCAATGGCGGGCACGTCAAGCTCATGGCACGCGGCCGAGGTTTCCATCACGGCGGAGAACTGCGGCACGCCCACGCCCGCCACCACGCGCGTGGTGCAGATCGAGCCGGGGCCGATGCCCACCTTCACGCAGTCAGCACCCGCGCCGATCAGCGCCTGCGCCGCCTCGGGCGTTGCGACATTGCCCGCGATGATCTGGATATCATTCTCGATGGCGCGGATGCGCTCGATGCTTTTCAGCACGCCCGCCGAGTGGCCATGGGCGGTGTCGATCACCACCACGTCCACGCCAGCCGCGATCAGTTCGCGCGCGCGGGCCACGCCATCATCGCCCACGCCGGTGGCCGCCGCGCACAGCAGGCGGCCAAGGCTGTCCTTGTTGGCCTGCGGGTACTGCACCGCGCGGTCCATGTCCTTGACGGTGATGAGGCCAATGCAGCGGTCCTCGTCATCAACAACAAGCAGCTTTTCAATGCGATGGCGGTGCAGGAGCTGGCGGGCCTGGTCGCGGTCCACGCCGTTGCGCACGGTCACGAGGTTCTCGCGCGTCATGAGTTCATACACGCGCTGGGCGGGATCGGTGGCGAAGCGCACGTCGCGGTTGGTCAGGATGCCCACGAGGCGGTTGGTCTCGCGCTCGACCACCGGCAGGCCGCTGATGCCATGGCGCGACATGGTGGCGTTCACTTCCGCCAGCGTCTGGTCGGGATAGACGGTGACCGGGTTGACCACCATGCCCGATTCGAAGCGCTTGACGCGGCGGACCTGCTCGGCCTGCTGCTCGATGGTCAGGTTCTTGTGGATGACGCCAAGGCCGCCATTCTGGGCCATGGCGATGGCCATGTTATCTTCGGTCACGGTATCCATGGCCGAGGAAATCAGCGGAATATTGAGGGTGATCTTACGGGTCAGCCGGGTTTTGGTCGATGTCTGCGAAGGCAGCACGCTCGATTCATCGGGAACGACCAGCACGTCATCAAAGGCGAGGGCCTCGCGGATGCGGTCCTCAAGCCGGGAAGTCGATGTGGTTTTGGAAATGGAAGACATGATGCAGGGCCCTCGTCAGCAGATGGCGGCTACCCCGCGCCTCGGGTCACCGACCGTTGGCGCCCCCTCTTAGGGGGCTTGGCGGGCGCTGGCAAGCATTACGCGCGGGCTTCATGCGCTTTCTGCCCGCGCAGGGCAAAAAAACAGCCCGCAGGCAGCCCTTATGCTGTAAGGCGCAGGCCGTCATACGCTGCCTCGACGCCCGCGGGCAGGTTGGCCTGCATCCACGCCCAGTCCATGTCCGGCCCCATATGGGTCAGCACGGTGCGGCGCGGCTGTATGACCTCGCGCCACGCCAGCACCTGCTCCAGCCAGCCATGCGAAGGGTGGGTCGCGCGCTGGAAGCAGTCCACCACCCACGTATCGACCCCACGCAGCACGGCCAGGGCGTGCTCGTCCATCTCGGCCACGTCCGTGCAGTAGGCCATTGGCCCCGCGCGCAGGCCCAGCGTTTCGGTGCGGCCATGGGTCTGGGCAAAGAGCTGCACCTCCATCCCGGCCATGACCTGCGTGGAGGGCAGGCTGACGGGGTTCACGTCCAGTATGGGGCGGAAGATGGCGGGCGGCGTCCAGGGGCGGAAGGCGTAATCGAAGCGGGTGCGGATCTCATCCAGCACCGCCGCCGTGCCGTAGATGGGAATCGGGCCGTTGATGATGCGGTTGATGGCGCGCAGTTCATCAAGCCCCAGAATATGGTCGGCATGGGCATGGGTATAGACCACGGCATCGATCATGCCGATGCGCTGCGCAAGGAACTGCGCGCGCAGGTCCGGCCCCGTATCAACAAGCAGCCTGCGGCCCGGCCCGTCATCAATCAGCACCGAGGCCCGCGTGCGCCGGTTGCGTGGCTCGGTGGGGTCGCACTCACCCCAGTCCCCCGCCCCGTCCGGCCCGCCCAGCATGGGTACGCCCGATGAACCGCCGCAGCCCAGTATGATCATGTCCATGCCGTTATACCGCCTGTGTAAACAGTCGACTGAAATTGCGTGTCGTCATCTCGGCAAATGCCGCATCCTCCATGCCGCGCAGTTCGGCCAGCATGCGGGCGGTATAGGCCACGTAACCCGGCTCGTTGCGCTTGCCGCGTTTGGGCACCGGGGCCAGATAGGGCGAATCGGTCTCGACCAGCAGCCTGTCCGCGGGCACGAAGGCCGCCACATCGCGCACCGCCTGCGCACGGTTGAAAGTGGCGATGCCCGAGAAACTGACATACCCGCCCAGCTCCAGCGCGCCGCGCGCAAGGTCCGGCCCGGATGAAAAGCAGTGGATCAGGAACGGAAACGCGCCGCGGGCCTCGGTCTCGTCACGCAGGATGGCCAGCGTGTCATCATCGGCCTCACGCGTATGGATGACCAGCGGCAGGCCGGTGCGGCGGGCGGCATCGATATGCACCCGAAAGCTCTCCTGCTGGCGGGGGCGGACATCTTCCTTGCCGTGAAAATAATCCAGCCCGCTCTCGCCAATGCCCACCACGCAGGCGTCATCCGCCATGGCGGCGAGTTCCGCACCTGTGGGCAGCGCTTCCTCATCCACGTGGTCGGGATGGGTGCCGATGGTGCACCATACCCGCAGTTCTGGCGCATCGAGCGTGGCGAGTGTCTTCTGCTGCCCCGCGCGTGACAGTCTTGTGCCGATGGTCACCAGCCCGTCCACCCCGGCCTGCCGCGTGCGAGCCAGGACTTCGGGCATTTCCTCAGCGGAGAAGTGGTCGAGATGGCAGTGGGAGTCGGTCAGTCCCGTGCGGGTCATGATGCCTCCGGCTCCTCATAGCGCGGGAACACACCCTCCGGCTTGGGCAGCACGCGGCCCGCGGGCAGCGGCACATCGAGGGCTGCAAAAGTACGCTCGCCTTCTTCCACGCCAAGCTGGATGAGCATCCTGTCCATGCTGCCGGGCATGTAGGGCTGGAGCACGGTCGCGATGATGCGCAGCGCGTCAGCCAGCACGCGCAGCACGTCGGCCATGCGCTGGGGGTCGGTTTTCTTGAGCTTCCACGGCGCCTGATGGTCGATATAGGAATTGCAGCCGCGGATCAGCTTCCACACTTCCTCCAGCGCATCGGTCAGGGCCTGCCGGTCGATCTGCTGGTGCATGATGTCGGGCAGCAGGCTGGCGGTGGCCAGCAGTTCGCGGTCCTCATCAGTCTGTTTGCCCTGCGCGGGCAGCTTGCCGTCGCAGTTGCGCGCAACCTGCGAGAGCGTGCGCTGGGCCAGGTTGCCGAGGTCATTGGCCAGTTCGACATTCATGCGCGTGATGATGGCGCGGCGGCTCAGGTCGCTGTCGCCGCCAAAGGGCATCTCGCGCATCAGGAAGAAGCGGATGGCATCGAGGCCGAAGGTTTTCACCAGGTCGCGCGGGTCCACCACGTTGCCCAGCGACTTGCTCATCTTCTGGCCCTCGATGGTCCACCAGCCATGCGAGAACACGCGCTCGGGCAGGGGCAGGCCGGCTGCCATGAGCAGGGCCGGCCAGTAGATGGCGTGAAAGCGCAGGATGTCCTTGCCCACAAGGTGCAGGTTGGGGGGCCAGAAAGCCCACCGCGCCGCCGTCTCGTCCGGATAGCCCACGGCCGAGAGGTAGTTGGCCAGCGCATCGACCCACACATACATCACATGCTTCGGGTCGCCCGGCACGGGAATGCCCCAGTTGAAGCTGGTGCGGCTGACGGACAGGTCGCGCAGGCCCTGCTTCACGAAGCTCTTCACCTCGTTGCGGCGGCTGGCAGGCTCGATGAAGCCGGGGCGGGTTTCATAAAGTTCCAGCAGCCTGTCACCGAATTTCGACAGGTTGAAGAAATAGGACGGCTCCTTCACCCACTCGACGGCAGCGCCCGTGGGGGCGACCTTCCTGCCCTCGGGGCCGTCGATGAGTTCTTCCTCGCCATAGAAGCATTCATCGCGCGTTGCGTACCAGCCCTCATAGGCGCCAAGGTAGATGTGGCCGTTTTCCTCGAGCTTCTTCCACAACGCCTGCGCCGCCTGCACATGGCGCGGCTCGGTGGTGCGGATGAAATCATCGTAGGAGATGTCCATCGTGTCGTACATGTCGCGGAAGTCGGTCGCGACCGCATCGGCGAAGGCCTGCGGCTGCATGCCCTTCGCCTCGGCGGCCTGCTCCACCTTCTGGCCGTGCTCGTCGGTGCCGGTCAGGAAGAATACGTCAAAGCCCGCCAGTCGCTTGAACCGCGCGATCACGTCGGCTGCGACCGAGGTGTAGGCGTGGCCGATATGAGGCGCCCCGTTCACGTAATAGATTGGTGTTGTGACGTAGTAGCGCCGTGTCATGTTTCACTCACCCGCGCAAGGGCCGTAAGGACCGCCTGCTGTTTATCCAGATTGAACTGTTCCGTTTCCGCGCGCAGCTGCATCAGGTCCTGCCACAGCAGGGCCAGACGGGCCGGGCGCAGATCCGCTTTGTGCACCCTGTCCGTGCTGGCGGCCAGGGCGCGTGCCTTTTGAGATATGGCATCACACAGCAGATCGAAAAAGACGCAAAAGTCATTTTCCCGTTTTGTGACCTGTGCGGCAATGTCGTAATCCGCCCCCTCGCCTGCCGTGCCCGCCATCACCCCGGCCACCAGCCGCGACAGGGCCGGGCCATCGCCGCCGAGCAGTTCGAGCGCCTTGCCCGGCGCGCCATGCGCGAGCGGAATGATGGCCTCGATCTCATCGGCCGGGGGGGCATCGGGCATGGTGACCAGTGCCGTGCGCATCGTCGCTTCATCAAGGGCGGAGAGGCCCAGCACCCGGCAGCGGCTGCGGATGGTGGGCAGCAGGCGGCCCGGCACGGCGGTGGTCAGGATCAGGATCGCGCGCTCGGGCGGTTCCTCGAGAATTTTGAGAATGGCGTTGGCCGCCGTGCGGTTCATGTATTCCGCGCCATCAACGATCACCACCCGCCAGCCGCCCTCGGCTGCCGTGCGCCGCAGGAAGGCGCCAATGGGGCGGATGTCATCACCCACGATCTCGCGGCGCAGGCGGTTGCGCTTTTCATCCATGCCGCGCGCGATGACCAGCAGGTCGGCATGGGTGCCAGCGCTCACGCGGCGGCCTACCGGGCTGTCATGGTCCTCGGCCCGCAGCAGGGCACGCGCCATGAGAAAGGCCATGCTGGCCTTGCCGATGCCCTCCGGCCCGGTCAGCAGCCAGGCATGGTGCAGCCGCCCCGTGCGCATGACGGCCTGGAATTCCCGCCATGCCGCATCATGGCCGAGCAGGTGGCGGCAGGTGCGCGGATCAGGCATGGGGCAGCAAGGGCGTTACGGCCTCGCGCAGTGCCTGCTGCACAGCCTGCGTCGTGCCGCTGGCATCAATGCGGCGGCAGCGCGTGGCGTCGCGCCGGGCAATGGCGTCAAAACCCTCGGCCACGCGGGCATGGAAGGCGGCCCCTTCCGCCTCGTAGCGGTCGGTGCGCGCATTGCCCCGCCCGGCCAGGCGGGCCTGGGCCACCGCAGGCGGCGCCTCAAGCATGAAGGTCAGGTCGGGCACGACCGGGATCAGGCCGCGCAGGGTAGCGATCAGGCCCAGCATCGCAGGGTCGCCGTGACTCAGGCCGTAGCCCTGATAGGCCTCGGTTGAATCGGTAAAGCGGTCGCAGATCACCACGCCGCCACGGGCCAGCATGGGCGCGATGCGCTGCTCGACATGATCGGCGCGGGCGGCGAAATGGGCCATGACCTCGGCGCGGGCCGAAAGCCCATGCCCGCCAAACAGCAGCAGTTCGCGCAATGCCTCCGCCCCCGGCGTGCCGCCCGGCTCGCGCGTGAGGTCGACCTCATGGCCGAGGGTGCGCAGGTATTCGGCCAGCAGCCGCGCCTGGGTGGACTTGCCCGCCCCCTCGCCGCCTTCAAGGGTAATGAACAGGCCCGTCATGGCCTAGCCATGCCCCAGCTTGCGGCCCAGCACCGCCGTGGCGCGGCCCATCAGGCCAAGGCGGGGCACATCGGCACCCGCCACCAGCGGGATGCGGATCTCGGCCAGGCCGGTATTGGCAATCACCATCTCGCCAAGCTGCTGGCCCGCCGTTACGGGGGCGGGCACGGGGCTGCGATAATCCATGCTCACATGCACCCGGTTCTGCCAGCCATGCGGCAGGGTGAGCGTGACATCACGCGTGGCCACCAGCGGCACGGTGGGTGCCTGCCCCAGCCACACCGGGGCATGGTCCACCACGGCGCCGTTATGGAGCAGGGTCGCGTTCTCGAAATTGACGAACGACCACTCGAACAGCCGCTCGCCCTCATTGGCGCGCGCGTTGCTGCTGGGCAGGCCGTTGATGGCCATGACCACGCGGTTGCCGCCACGCTCGGCGCTGGCGCACAGGCCGAAGCCACCGGCATCGGTATGGCCGGTCTTGAGCCCGTCGGCCACGCCCTTGACCACCAGCGCGTTGCGGTTCTCCTGCGATATCTTGTTGTAGCGGAAGCTCTTTTCCGAGAAGAAATGGTAGTATTCAGGGTAATCGTGGATCAGGTGCATGGCGATGGTCGCCACATCGCGCGCGGACATGTAATGCCCGTCCATCGGCCAGCCGGTTGCGTTGAGGAAATGGGTGTTGGTCATGCCCAGCTGGGCGGCCTGCGTGTTCATCAGGCTGACGAACTGGTCCTCTGAGCCTGCCACGCCTTCCGCCAGCACGATGCAGGCATCATTGCCGGACTGGATCACCATGCCCTGGATCAGGTCGGCCACGGCCACGGTACCATTGAGCGGCACGAACATCTTCGAGCCCTGCATGCGCCATGCCTTCTCGCTGACCGGCAGCATCTGCTCCAGCGTCAGCCTGCCTGCGCGCAGCATGCCGAACACGATATAGGCCGTCATCATCTTGGTCAGCGACGAGGGCGGCATGCGCTCGTCCGCCGCCTTCTCCAGTATCACCGCGCCGGTGGTGTAATCGACAATGCATGCCCAGCGCGCGATGGTATCGATCGGGCCGATGAGGCTGTTGGCGGGCGAGGATGCAACGACAGGCGCCGCCGCATCAACGGCGGCAGGACCGGCAGGGTGGCGGCGCCGGGCCGCGGGTGCGGCAAGCGCCGTGGAAGAGACAAGAAGGCTGGTGGCTCCAGCCAGAAGGAAACGTCGGGTGTGCATTGCGTCCTTGGTCCGGTAGGTGCCAGCCGCGCGCACGACTGGCGTGACGGGCGGCGTCACGTGATTTCGTTGCCGAGCAGGCCCACGGCCAGCGCATAGAAATCGGAAGGATTATAGCGACGGATCGCGGCGAAATTGCGATAGACCATGAAAGCCTCGCCCCCTGGCCCATCGGGGCGCAGCACCGCGCCGGTGGTGGCGGGGTCGGCAAAGGGCGCGCCACCCACCTGGCGGATGCCCATGGCCATCCACTCCGCATGGGTGCGGGTGTGGGTGCGCCCGAGTTCGGATTGCGCCACGCTGTCGGGCACGGTGATTTCCTGCCCCCAGCTTTCGCCCCCCACCCAGCCTGATCCCGCCAGGTAGTTGGCGATGGAGCCGAAGATGTCGGGCATGGAATGCCAGATGTCACGCCTGCCATCGCCATCGATATCCACGGCGTATTTGAGGTAGGCGCTGGGCATGAACTGCGGCTGGCCCATGGCGCCGGCGTAGCTGCCGGTCATGAGGTCTGGCGTGATGTCGCCCGCGTTGAGGATGGCGAGCGCGTGGAAGAGTTCATCATGGAAGAACTGCGCCCGCCTGCCTTCGAACGCCAGCGTGCACAGCGCATCGACCACCGTGAATTTGCCGGTCAGCGCGCCATAGGCCGATTCCAGCCCCCAGATGCCCATCACCGCCCCGGGCGAGACATTGTAGCGGGTGAGCACCTGCTGCTCGAGCACGCCGCGCTGGGCGGCGAAGGCCGCGCGCCCGTCACTGATCTTGCGCCCGCCAAGCACGCGGCTGCGGTACTCCGCCCAGGTGAGATGAAATTCCGGCTGGTTGCGGTCGCGCTGGATCACCTGCGCGTTGGGCGCCTGCAGGTCGAGCGCCCGGGTCACGGCTGGCGCGTTCAGTCCCTGCCGACTCGCCTCGCGCCGGATGGCGGCGAGGAAGCCTGCGTAATCCCCGCCAGCCGCTGGCGTGGCCGGGGGCTTGTGGCGTGCCGCCTGCGCGGGCAGCAGCCATGTGGCGCCCGCCCCGGCAAGGGAGGCGGCGGCGGCATGAAGGAGGCGACGACGTACGAGCATGTCAGATGCTGTGCCACGCCACCACGCCCGTTTCAATCTCTGACTTGCGCCAGCGCGCCCCTGGCGGGCAGCGCGATACATTATGCGACATAATTTCGCGTTTGTGACCATAGGCGAAGCATGCAACAAGAACGCCGGGCGCCGCCCCGCGTTGGGCGGATGGCCGATCTTTTTTACCTGCCCGCATGCCCTGCCCGCATGCCGGGCCGACCAGAAGGCATATTCTTGTCCAGCCACGGTTTACCACCCTGCCCGCCCCGCCCGGATGTGCAAAAGCGCGCTGCATGCCCGCGTCGCTAACAGTCTTCCTTGCCACGGCGGGCGCCTCGCCCCTGCTGCAGGCGCTGGCGATCATTGTCGGCACCTTCATACTGGAGGATGCGGCCACGATCCTGACCGCCATGCAGGTGCGCACCGGCCATGTGGCCCTGTGGGTGGCGCTGGTAGCACTTTATATCGGCATCGTGGTGGGTGACATGGGGCTGTATGGCATGGGCAGGCTGGCCGCCCTGTGGCCACCCGCGCGGCGGTGGATCACGCTGCCCGGCGGTGCGCGCGAGGGCAAGTGGTTCGACCGCAACGTGTTCCGCATCGTGTTCATCAGCCGCTTCATACCCGGCGCCCGCTTGCCGCTTTATACCGCATGTGGTTTCTTCCATGCCCGGTTCGGGCTGTTCTGCATTGCCGCCATAGCGGCCACGCTGATCTGGACAACCATGCTGTTCCTTGTCTCGCTCCAGGTGGGGCAGTTCCTGATCGACCATCTGGGAACATGGAAATGGGCGGGCATGGGCGGTTTTGTCCTGACCATCCTTCTGATAAGCCGCATGATCGCACGTTTGCAGGGTAACGAGACCAGATGACCGACACCACCACTACCGTGAACGCCCGGCCCGGGGCCCGGCCTGCTGCCCCCACGGTTTCCGCCTTCGAGTTCTGGCCCGGCTGGATCTTCTATACCCCCATCGTGCTGTACTGGATCATGCTCGGGCTGCGCTACCGCGATTTCAGCCTGCCCACCGCCGCCAACCCCCGCATCGAGACCGGCGGGCTGTGTGGCGAGAGCAAGAGCTCGATCCTGGACATGGCGGGCGATGAAGCGCGCAGATGGATCGCCCCCTACGCAGTGCTGACCACGGGCGAGAATGACACCGCCCGTGCGCTGGCCGCCATGGAGCAGGCAGGACTGTCCTTTCCCGTCGTGCTCAAGCCCGATGTGGGCTGCAACGGCACGGGCGTGCGCATCATGCGCGATGCCGGCAGCCTGCGCGAGGGGCTGGCCGCCTTTGGCCGCGGGGTTGCGGTCATGCTCCAGCACCTGATCCCCTACGGGCATGAGGTGGGCATATTCTACATCCGCCACCCGGATGAGGCGGAGGGGCGCATTACCTCGCTGACCTACAAGGAAGTGCCCTGCCTGACCGGCGATGGCCGGTCCACGGTGGAGGAGCTGCTGCATGCCGACCCGCGCACCCGCCTCGTGCCGCACATCTACATCCCCCGCCTCAGGCCGCGCCTGAACGAAGTGCCGCCCGCCGGGCAGTCATTGCCGCTGGTCTTTGCAGGCAATCACTGCAAGGGCTCGATCTTTCATGACTGCGCCACCGACATCACGCCCGCACTCACGGCGCGGGTGAATGCCATCATGCGCGATATTCCCGATTTTCATTTTGGCCGCATCGACGCCAAGGCCCTGAGCCTCGCCCATCTGCGCGAGGGCAAGGATTTCCAGATCATCGAGATCAACGGCGTGGGCTCCGAGGCCACCCATATCTGGGATGCGCGCACTACCCTGCGCGAGGCCTACGCCACGCAGTTCGAGCATTATGGCGAGACCTTCCGCATCGGTGCCAAGAAGCGCCGCGAAGGCTGGAAGAGCAGCGGCGCGATGGCCATGCTGCGCGCCTGGTTGCGCCAGCGCAAACTCATGGCCGCCTATCCGCTCAACGACTGAGCACATGCACGGCACACCGGCCCTATGGGCCTGTGGTTGTCAGCCCATGTTTTGAAATACATGATGGAATGTCTGGAACGCTGGCTTTTCCGGACAGCAGGCCGTCGCGCGGCAGGCCCGCCCGCATCAGACCATATGCGGGGCGTTCCACGCCTTTTCGGCCTGCGCGCGAAACCACGGGACCATGCGGCGGATGGCCTCCTCGATCAGGTCGGTCGACACGGCAAAGCTGAAGCGGATGAAATGCCGCCCGTCCACGGGGTCAAAATCGACGCCCGGCGCGGTGGTCACGCCCGTATCACGCAGCAGTTGCGTGCAGAAACCGATGCTGTCATCAGTCAGGTGGCGGATATCGGCATAGATGTAAAACGCGCCATCGGGCGGGGCGATATGGGTCAGCCCCATTTCAGGCAGGGCCTTGAGCAGCAGGTCACGATTGCGGCGGTAGGTGGCCAGGTGCCCATCCAGTTCCGCCTTGCAGTCAAACGCCACGAGGGCGGCATGCTGGCTCAGTGCTGCGGGCGTGAGGAACAGGTTGCCCATGCGCGCGCGGGCGGCCTCCACCTTTTCAGGCGGCACGACAAGCCAGCCCAGCCGCCACGGGGCCATGCTGAAATATTTTGAGAAACTGTTCACCACCAGCGCCTGCGGGTCATATTCCAGCACGCTGTGGGCAGGCTCACCGTAACTCAGGCCGTGATAGATCTCATCGGAGATGATGCGGATGCCGCGCGCGCGGCACACCGCGACAATGGCCTGCATCTCGCTGGCTGAAAGGATGGTGCCGGTCGGGTTGGCGGGGCTGGCCAGGATCAGCCCGTCAGGTGCCGGATCAAGGGCGGCGATGGCCTGCGCGCTGAGCTGGAAACGCTCGGCCTCGCCACATGCAATCTCGATCGGTTCCATGTGCAGTGCGCGCAGCACGTTGCGATAGGCCACGTAACCCGGCCGCGCCATGGCCACGCGCGCGCCGGGCACGAAGCTGACAGTCACGGCCAGCACCAGCGCAGGCGATGCGCCACAGGTCAGGATGACCTGATCGGGTGCCAGGGTGACGCCATAGCTATCGTGATAATGCCGGGCGATGCGGGCCTTGAGCGCCTGGCTTTCCCAATACCCCATGGGGTCGGTGGCGAGCACGTGCTGGGCGCGTTCGATCGCGGCGCGCGGCGCGCCGGTGGAAGGCTGGCCGAACTCCATATGGATGATGCTGCGCCCCTCGCCTGCCAGTTCATGCGCCAGCGCGCTGATGGTCATGGCGTGGAAAGGATCAATCCGGGGCACAGTCATCACGACCTCAAGACAGGAAATGCGGTTTCAGATGCAGCCTGCCATACAAGACAATATCGCACCATGTAAGGGCAGCCCTGCCACAACCATGGTGAACAACACGGGCGACACAGCCCCGGATCAGGTTCAGTTAGAACCCGGCAGGCGGCCGCGCCGCCGGATCAGGGCCCTGGCGGCTTCTGGCAGCAACCGGTCATAATCGTGGCTGAACGGTTCGGGCAGCACGCGCTCGAGGGCGGCAAGCAGTCCGTCAAAGGCCCATATCTGCGCATCAGAACCGGCAAAAGCCTGAAATTTTCCGTATTGGGGACGGTTCATTTCCCGCGATAGAATTTCAAACAGGATCAGCGCTTCTGCCCTGTCGAGTGTGATACAGACGCCCTCTTCCTGCTCCATTACCAATGAAACGCTCTTTTTTTCTCTGTTTTACAATATTACATAATAAAAATCATATAACCTACGCCTGTCGCGACAGGAGGCGTGTCAGCCCCCAGCGCCCTTACGAGACGACTTAATTGCCAGGCAGGCCGCCATTGCCAAAAATGTAGTTGCTTACCTGCTGCTCGAGGCTGAGCGGCTCGCGCGTATTTGTAATGACCGTTCCCGGCGCAATGCGGCCCGGCGCCTGCCCGGCCTCGACCATCAGGGCGGTATCAGCCGTGAGCGTGGGGCTACCGATTGAAATGACTGTATCTTCCGGTAGCAACACGGTGCGGTCGAGTGTAAACCCCACATTGGCCATGTAGGTGGCGGGATCGAGCGCAATGGAGGTGACGCGGCCCACCGGCACGCCATCCATGTCAACATCCGCGCCGACCTTCAGCCCATTGGCTGAAACAAAACGCGCCATGACGGGATAGCGATCATGTGATCCGCCGCTTTGCGAGGCCCGGGCGTAAATACAGAACCCGCCTGCCACCAGAAGGACAAGCCCGCTGCATATGATCGCCCCACTTCTCTGCCTTGCCATGCTGGCTCCCTGCCCGCCTGTGCGCCACACCATCCCGAAAGCTGCCGCAATGCGGTGCGAGGGGAATGCGGCGCAACACCTTGCCTTATCTTTTCATTCTACTGCGTCACGGACGGGGGGACAATGACACTCCTTCAGGCTATCATTATTGCCATCATTCAGGGGGCGACCGAACAGTTCCCCATCAGCAGCCTCGGGCATGCGGCCATCGTGCCGGCCATGCTGCACTGGCCACTCGACCTGCATGGGGAGATGTTCCTGCCCCTGCTGGTCATGCTCCACCTGGGCACCTGTGCCGCCCTTCTGGTCTTTTTCTGGCGTGACTGGGTTGCGCTGTTCACCGGCGCTGCGGGCCGCCATGGCGAGACGTGCCAGATGGACAGCATCCGCATCCTTGCCCTGCTGTGCGTGGCCACCGTGCCCGCCGTGCTGATTGGCGGGCTGTTCGAGCACGCCATCCGCAACCTGTTCGGCACGGCACGTTACGCCGCCGTTTTCCTTACCCTCAATGGCGTCATGCTGCTGGCCGTCGACCGCATGCGCGCGACCCTGCGCCACCACAACGACCGCCCGCTCGCAGCCCTCGGCTTTGGCGAGGCGCTGGTAATCGGGCTGTTCCAGTGCCTGGCCTTCTTCCCCGGCCTGTCGCGCTCGGGGGCGTGCATCGTGGGCGGGCTGCTGCGCGGGCTGTCGCATGAGAATGCGGCGCGCTTCTCCTTCCTCATGGCGCAGCCGGTCATTCTGGCCGCCACCGTGCTCGAGGCGCTGAAGCTGCGCCATGCCCCGCCCCAGCCCGAACAGATGCACATGGCCATCATTGCCGCCATCGTGGCGGGTGTCGTGGCGCTGGTGTGCACGGGCATCCTCATGCGCTACTTCCGCGACCATGAGGACTGGGCGCTGCGCCCGTTTGGCTGGTACTGCATGGGCGCTGGCGTGGTCGCGTTCCTCTACCTGTCGTTCTGAGCAGGCCGCATGGGGCGCTCAGCCATGGCCCTGGCCGCCATCGCTGAGCCCCATGCCACCACCACCCGCGCCATTGCGCGGGCCAAGATAGGCCCCCGGCGGCGGCCGCCTGACAGGCGGCGACAGCGATGCCGGGTCCGCCATCACATCCAGCCCTGATACCGATGCCACATGCGACAGGCGCTCACGCGGGAGCGCCTCGGGGCATTCATCACGCAGATAGGCGATGATCTGTTCGCGGATCTCGCAGCGCAGGTCCCAGCTCTGCATGGCCGAGCGCGCGCTGGCAATGACGCGCACGGTCATGACATGGGCATTGCAATCGGCCACCTGGACTGCGAATTCCTTGCCATCCCACAATGGTGCTGAATGCACGATCTCGCGCAGGCGCTCGCGGATGCGGTCCATCGGCGCGTTGAAATCAAGATGCAGGAACACCACCCCGATCAGCGCTGCCGAATTATGGGTCCAGTTCTGGAACGTGTTTTCAAGAAAATACGAGATCGGCACGATATGCCGCCGCCAGTCCCATACCCGCAGCACGACATAGGTGGAGGTGATTTCCTCCACCCAGGCCCAGTCGCCATTGATGATGATGAGGTCTTCCATGCGGATGGGCTGGGTCATGGCGATCTGCATGCCCGCGAACAGGTTGGTCAGCAGCGGACGGGCGGCCAGACCGACCACCAGCGACGCCGCACCGGCGGAGGCGAACAGGCTGAGGCCATACTGCCGCACCGGCTCGAAGGTCATGAGTGCGGCCCCTATGGTGAGCAGGCCGATCAGCAGGTCGCTCGTGCGGCGCAGCACGCGCACCTGGGTCATGTGGGTGCGCAGCAGGATGTCGTCCTTGTCGTCCTTGCCATTGATGCGCTTGAGATAGGCATCGGACAGGATGCGCGTGGCCACCACGGCGGCATAACCCAGCATGAGCACGAACAGCACCACCAGCGCGTGGGTGGTGGCCTGCATGATGTCATATGGCAGGCCCGACACCGGCAGCGCGGTGCCCACAAACACGATGACCAGCATGATGCGCACCGGGCGCTGCATGGCCATGGTGAACGAACGCACGAAGGCCCCGCGCTTCTGCCCCGGTATGCGCACGATGAGTTTCGTGATGAACCGGCTGAACATTTCCGCCACCAGCCCGGCCACACACAGCATGAGGATGGAGGACAGCAGTCCCGGCAGCCATCCGAACAGGTGCCTGATATGGGTCAGAAGTGTAAGGAATTCGGTTTTCACGAAGGATGCGCAGCCTTTTGCTGGTTGTTGCCGGTCAAGGGGTGAGCCTGCCTTAGTACCCCCTATCGGGTGGATGTGCCAAATCCGGGGCTTTTTTATGTGTTTTGAACCCGAACGCGAAAACACGGGTTGACTTGCCCCATAAGCGCGGGTATTCCGCACTCATCCTAACGCGATGGCGGTGTAGCTCAGCGGTAGAGCAGGGGAATCATAATCCCTTGGTCGGCGGTTCAAATCCGTCCACCGCTACCATCTGCGTTAGGATTGATTTCCAATGACTTAGCACAATGAGACGGCCCTTTAACGGAGCCGATGCTAGTCACTTGATTTCCCCCTTTTCAAAAACGCCAGTCACTCTCCCTTGCATCAAGCGCGCGGGCAGAGAACTTGGCAATGGCGTTGACGGCACGGGTTTTCTGCTCGGCATGGCGCACATAGACGCTCACCGATGCTGCCGTCGTGTGGCCCGTGATCGACATGATCTCCCGCTCCGTGCATCCCATCTCCGCCAGCCATGAGGCTGCTGTAGCACGCAGGCCGTGCCAGACGATGCCCTGCAGCCCTGCGCCCCGAATGGCCTTGCTTACAGCGGTCTGAAATGGTCCGAGTTCCCACGGTTTGGCTGTGGCGCCTGTCAGGATGGTCTGTGCCGTGCGCAGGATCAGTTCTCTCTCAAGGGCCGCCTTCAGCTCCGGGTGGCACGGGATCCATACCTTGGCGCCTGTTTTTTCCTGTACGACCTCAATGACATCACCGTCGAAGCTGCTCCAGGTCATGGCGATCAGGTCAGGCATTGCGCCATGCGCTGGATGAGCTCGAGCGCATGCGCGCCCGGTGCGCGGACTGCCCCCATGAATGCCCGCCCCATAACAAGGAAGGCGACGCATGACCTGCCTACAGTCGCTGATTTCGATGCCGATGCCGTGCCGGCCTGGACACTGATCCGCACCATGCCTGCCGAGGCGCGTGGCGTGGCGCATTCCCTGTTCGATACGCTCAAGGCCAACCGGATGGTAGTGATGTGCAGTGGCACGCACATGCGATCCGATGACGAGATCGCGGCTTTCATATGCGAAAGCCCGGCAACGCTGCCCCTGATCGAGCAATGGGGCTTCGCCGCGCGGGATGATGAGGGCGCGCTATATAGCCCCCACCTGCTGCAGCGCGAGATACGGCGGCAGGAGCGTGCGCGGAAGCGTGCCGAGCGTGAGGAGAACCTGCGCCGGTTCGAGGCTGCCCAGGCGGCGGGGATAATCCCGGCTGATGACACGCTGCGAGGCCACCATGCCAAGATCAATGGCGGTAGCGGCGGCCGACCGCGCAAGGGCGAGACGGCCGGGCAGGCGAAGATCCGCCGCGCGCAGGAAGCCGAGGCCGCACCCCCCAGCGCAACATCCCCCTCATGGTGTCCCTGCCCGCTCCGGCAGAAACCAAAAACCGAAACCTAAACCAAAACCGGTTTTCGGTTTCCGGGGGGGGCGGTTTCAGTTTTGGGTTCTGAGGTTTCCCTAGATATAGATAAAGATAAGGAAATTAATTCATCTATATCTGAATCTGCCGAAACCGGTTTTGCCCAGACCGAGGCCGTCATCGATGACGCCACCCTCGACCGGGCCGTGCGGGCCGTCATGGAAGCGGCGGGCTTCCCCAAAGACAGCACGCGGCGGCATACGGGCATTGTCCGCAAATGGCTGCAGGCTGGCATACCCGAGCCAGTGATCGTCCAGGCCGTCGCCGACCATACGGCCGCAATGCACCAGAACCGCGAAATACCGCAACATGCCGGCTGCTTCGACAAGCCGGTGCGGGCGGCATGGGCACAGCATCAGATCTCGGCAGACCTGCCCGAGCCAGCGCCATCGCCAGTCATGCAGGACTGGGAGAAACAGGCCCGCGCGGATCTGTTGAGGATCACCGGGCATGGTCTGCGCTGATGCAGGAACTGGGGGATTACGGCCGAGCCAAGCAGCAATGGGCCGATATGGCCGCCAAGCGCGGCCGCCCCACCACGGAACTGACCCTCGAGGCTTATCTGTCCGCCTACCGCCCGCAGGACGTAGCGGCATGAAAATGCGTTGACACAAGTCAGCGCGCGAGTTGATTACGCGGACTCGTGCCACGGGCTGGCGCTACCTGTTGACCATCAAAGGCCATATCTGCCTGACGCATGATTTTCACAGTGGTTTTTTAGAATTTCCACTCAGGCAGCAACCTCTGTCGGCACGCCTGCCACGCCGACAGGCACCACGACATGCCTGGACTGACCTGCAAGAAGTTCCATCGCTGCCAGACAGATCGCACTGAAGCCGCAGAAAAGACCTTCATATCCCGCTACAACCGTCAGCATCGGTTGTTCAAGGATTTCGGCACTGCCTAGCAGAACAAACAACAGCGTCAGGCTGGCGAACACTACCTGATGCATACGCGAGGCGTGTAGTGTACCGATCGTCATGATAGCGGTGAACAGGCCCCACATCAGCAGGTAACTGCCCATCAGGGCAGGCGAGGATGCAGGCGCAAGCCCCCAGTGCGGCAGGAACAGCAGCACGACAAGCGACAGCCAGAATGCGCCATAGGACATAAACGCTGTCATGCCGAAAGTATTGTTGTTCGCATATTCCATAAGGCCTGCGACAAACTGCGTTGCGCCCCCGAATACCAGCCCCATCGCAAGAATGGCCGCGCCCATTGGAACGATATGGGCGTTATGCAGGTTGAGCAGGACAGTCGTCATACCAAACCCCATCAGCCCTAGCGGGGCTGGATCTGCTTTAGTCGAATTGTGGGTCATGCCGCGTTTCCATTCCCTGGCAGATAAATCATGACAAAACATGTCACGAGCCAACGGGCACGGCATATTAAATTATGACTTAGTGTCTGACCAAAAATGATTTGAGTGATTTCAGCAGGTTATGATCCATGGGTTTGCGAGAACCTGATGAGATCAAGATGGCCTGAACTGAAATCACCCGCGCGCAGTATCAAAGGGACGACCTGGAGTATGCAAGCGACCTTCGCGATGCGGAGTGGGCGCTGATTGCGCCTCTGATGCCCGAGAGGAAACGACTGGGGAGACCACGACGTACGGATTTGCGCCGGGTCATGGAGGCAATCCTTTATATCGTCACTACGGGTTGCCAGTGGCGACAATTGCCTCGTAACTTTCCCGCTTTCACGACCGTGCAGGGTTATTTCTACCGTTGGATCCGCGAGGGACGATGGGAAGCGATGAACCATATTCTCGTGATCCTGTCGCGTGAGCAGGACGGGCGAGACGCCACGCCTTCGGTAGGCATTATTGACAGCCAGTCGGTTAAAACTGCCGAAAACGGCGGTCCACGCGGTTATGACGCGAGCAAGAAGATCAGGGGCCGCAAGCGGCATATCACGACCGACACGCAGGGTCATGTCGTGGCAGCCGTCGTGCATCCCGCCGACTTCAGGATCGTGACGGCGCGCCGCTGGTAGCGACCAGAATACGCTCATTATTCCCCTGGCTTCGCCACCTGATCGGTGACGGCGGGTATGCTGGCGAGAAGTTGCGTGATGCGCTGGCTGGACGCGGCCGATGGACGATCGAAATCGTCAAGCGTAGCGATCGGGCCGAAGGCTTCGTCGTCCTGCCCAAACGCTGGATCGTGGAGCGCAGCTTTGCATGGCTCGGACGCTGCCGTCGCCTCACGAAGGATGTCGAGGCAACTCTCGTCATCCTGCGCGTGGTTGATGATCGCCCATATCCGCAGAGTTCTGCAGAAAATCAATCAAACCACTTTCTGATTCAGGCTCTAAGAACCTGAAGGTCGAGGTCGTGGATAGTAAATGCGAGCCCAGTTCGGAAGTTTCCTCCGTCTATAAATGCAAGGCCACGCTGAAGAACCCGGCAGGTAATGTCAGTGAGGTCACCGTGCCGATGAAGAAGGTTGACGGCCACTGGGTTGCGCTGAACAATTAAAGAAATTATTTAAAATACATTATTCGTAAATAATGAAAAAATCGTGGGATTGAAAAACAATCCCGCGAAAATTTTTGGTTGCAGCGACCTGAAACAGGTTTAATATTACTGAAAATCAGGGGGCGCTTTACTGCTTACACTGTGCATTGATGTCATGCCCAATGCTTGACTCTCCCCGGCCCACAAAAATCTCCTTTACCGCGACATCGCGCATGGCATGCAGCCCCTCGGTGGCATATTTGCCATCGCAGTTGAACTTGCCGTTGAGAATATAGTCATCGGTTTCATGCTTCCTGAGCGCATCATGCCAGTTTGAATAGGCATTGAGGGCCGCTTCATCTACCACCGGGGCATAAACCTCGATATTCACGTAATCCTCGGCATGCGACCCCTGCTCCATCAGCCCGATATTGGGGTTAGCGGCATTGCCGCAGCTTTCAAGGCAGTCAGCCACAGGCCGGGCATTGCCGTTCAGCGCGGCGCTTACGTCGCCCATTGTCAGTTCGACCACCGAGGGGGTTGAATTCTGGATGAACGGTGTCAGCGGCACCGAGCAGGCCGGGGTCACCTTCAGCCCGTAGCCCTGAATCTGGTCGCCCTGTTCATAGGCTGTCAGTTCGCAGGCTTTTATCATGTAAGTATAGGCCGTGGTCTTGTCAGCATAGTGGTTCACATATTTGGCTGGCCCCGTCATCTGCTCAAGAAAGGGGCGCTGGATGCCCAGCATGTCCAACTGGAAGATGCGCAGCAGGGGCGGTGCGTTCGTATCGCTGCTCAGGGAGGGCTCGGGCGGGCGACTGGCCCAGCGCACGGCGCGCGAGACGCCAAGTTTCTCGACATGGAGCACTTCATCATCCGAAAGCGCACCCGTCTGGTCATCCCCGTAGGCCGCCTGCCAGGTTTTGATGGCCGTGCGCGTGCCATCGCCATAAATTCCATCGGCCTTGAGCATGGGAGAGGACGCATACCCGGCATTGATGAGCTTCTGTTGCAGGGCAATATGCAGGTCGATATCGCGCGCGGCTTCCTGCGCATAGGGGCCGCTGAGGGATTTTGCCCACTCGGCGGCCTGCTGCTCCGTTATCTTCACGTAGCATGAAGCAGCGCCCGCTGGCAGGACCGCGCCCGGCGTGCCCGCGGGCGGAATGGCGCACGTATTGCGCAAGGCCGTGTCATAGGCAACGGCCTGCGCCTTGATGGCCGCATAGGCCCCCGCCCCCTCCTGCCCGCGATGGGCATAGAACACTTTTTCAAGGTCCAGTTCCGCTTTTGCCATGACCGGATCGGCACAGAGCGCCGTGGCCAGAACATCGGCCCCGTCAGGCCGGGGGCAGACAAAGCCGGGGTGGTAGGCCGGGGCGGCAAGAGCCGGTGCCCAAAGGAGCATGACGGGCAGAAAACTGCCACCCAACCAGCCAGGAACACGCATGGGGAAACCTTTTCTTGTGAAAGATCAGACAGCAATGAAAAAACTGTCCATACAATTAAGTCCGGCCAACAGGCCCTCATGCAGGCGAAACTGCATCCATTCCCCCTCAATTCATGCATTAAATGTCTGTCAGGTATGCATTAATCGTTGCATTCCTCCATGCGCCGTGCTTTTGTCTGGCATGCGTTTAACGCAGCATTGCTCTGTAAATCTTTTAGGGGAGATGTGACATGGATCGTTTCAAGACAATGCTCCGCGGTCGCACCAACATGCTGCTTGGCCAGCTCAAGCAGGAAATTGGCTATGCCACTGGCCTGCGGCGGCTGGAGCGCCAGGGCATCGCACAGGAAATGCGTGGCTTTTCGCAAACGGCGCGCCTGCACCGCATGGCCAGCATGGACCAGCCCGAACAGGGCTGAAAGCCTGCCCGGCATCTGTCATAGCAAACGCATAACCGCATCGCGTGCAGGGTGGTTGCCGGAAAACCGGCAACCCGTACCATGGCCTGTTCCCTTAATTCTTGCAGGAAATTGATGGCCATGAGCAAAGACCAGATTATCGACATGCCTTTCACCACAGACGCCATGAAAGCGGCGATCGAACGGCGCATCATCCAGTCCCCCCAGCTTTCCGATACTGACAAGCATGAGCTGAGCGTGATCCTCGCGCGGCTTGATGCGCAGGGCCTTGCAACACTCGTCGAGACCGTTCTCGGCCATGCCATTGAATCCGGTTCCGAAATCCTGCCCTACCTCAAGCGCCTCGGCGAGAAGGGCTGAACCCCTACGGCGCGGCGGCAGCAGCCTGCCGCGCATGCCATAAGGCATCGAGCCGGGCATGCAGGCGGGGATCGCTGGCATAGATGTAAAGCCCCCTCACCCCACGCGTCATGAGCACGTTGATGGAATTGAGGATGATCCGCGCCATGACCGCAGGCGGGTTCTCCACCCCGTCGCGCCCGGTAAAGGCGGCGCGGTCCTCGTAGCGGGCAGGGTCGATCACGATCCGGTCGGTGGCCGGGTCATAGGTTACGGACGGGCCAAGGATCACGCCCGCATAATTCAGGTCAAATCCCTGGATGGTATAGACCGAGCCCACCTCATCAATCGTATCCGCCCGTTCCGCCCAGGGCAGGCGGGCCTGCGGCATCGCGCGGTCCCAGCGCAGGTGAAAGCGCCCCTCGGTAATGAAATGGTCCTGCCCGTTCAGGGTGTAGGGATAATCGTAGGTGGCCAGCATGCGGCACAGCCCGTACTGCGCATTGCGCTGGCATATGGCTTCGTACAGAGCCTGCGCGTCATCATAAATACGAAAATCAAAGGGCTGCGGCGCCGGTAGCGCGCGCAGCTCGCCATCACGCAGGGCGCGGATCCAGTCCATCACATCCGCATGGGCGTGCATGCGGAACTGCTGGTCCAGCCTGCGGATCACGACCGGATAGCCCGCAACCAGCGCGCGCAGGCGTTCATCAGTCCACAGGCTCTTGAACTTGAGCACCTGCCTTGCATCGAACACGATCACCACGATGCGGGCATGGCGGATGATCTCGGCAAGCTGGTTGTCCTGCCTAAAGCGGTTATAGGGGTCGCTGCGGGTCAGCAGCAGATGGGCCTCATCCACCAGCACGATATCGGCCCGCCCCCCGTGATCCGCCATCTGGTTGATGAAGGTGGTCGGCCGCTCGAAATCCTTCTTGCGCAGGCAGGGCTGGGATTCGGAAATGTTGCGGTACAGCTTGATCATTTCCGGGTGGTTGACCAGCAGGGCGTTATGCGTGCCATGCAGCGGGTCGGCCGCATCCCGCCCGCGTGCTGCCTGCTGGATGGCGGTGAACAGCGTGTTGAGCAGCAGGCTCTTGCCCGTGCCCGCATCGCCCTCGATCACGAACAGCGCATGCGCATCGGCCGTGTGGGCGCGGCAGAAGGCCAGCACTTCATCCATCAGCGCCTGTTGCGGGCCGGTCAGCCCTACGGTGGGGGCCAGACGGGTCAGGGCGCTATCGGGCGCGGGGGGGACGGGCGTTTGCATATGGGTTTCCGTAAAGGGCCTGCCCATGCCGAACAGGACAAAGCTGATATGTAAAATACGACGTGAGGTCATGCATCCTATAAGTTATAACGCGCCCTTACGCGCACATTGCGCGCCACGTTAACAGGATAGCCTGAACCATGACCGACAAACCCACCGCCGCCGCCCGCGAACACATGCACAAGCTTGCAGCCCGTGGCCTGAAGGAGCCCAAGCTGCTGCAGAAGGAAGAGGTGATCGCCCTCGCCCAGCATGTTGCCAAGGAGCATGGCCGCGCCTCGGGCACCGAGCACGAGATCGCCAAGAAGGCCGAGCACAACCCCGAGGGCGTGAGCGCAGCCGAGATCCAGGCCCTGTGCGCCCACGTGACCGGCGAGCGCACCGCACGCTGAAGCAGGCTGCATGACCACGAAAAAACAGGGGGAAACCCCTGTTTTTTTATGTACGGCAAAGACTGCTGCGTTCCTGTTCATTTTAGAATGATAAAAACCATTCGGACTAATCGACTTGTTAAAAAGGTTCATCAATCATACATTTATAACATAATCGTGAGAAAATTTGATTGCCTTTTCCAAGTGCTTCCGTTCCAGCCTGCTCATGCTGCCCGTGCTCGCACTGGCTGCCTGTAGCAGCGGCGCGCCCTCCAAAAGTGAGGTCCAGCAGACATTCGCCGCCGCCATGAAAATGCATTACATGGAAGCCAATGGCATTACGGATGCCACTCTATCCCATTGAGGAAAAGCTGCCCAAGGTCACCGTTACGGACAGCAGCTGCGATGATAAAGCAGTCGATGGCGTCTATGTCTGCAAGCTCGATCTGCAGCATAATGACGAGAAAAACGAAATGCCGTTGCACTTCAAGAAGGTCGACGGCACATGGACCATACTGGATAAATAACCCGAGCGGGCCAGGACGCAGGCGGCTATCCTGCGTTTAGTTGCCATGCGTCCGGCCCTGCACGCACGGAGGTGATGAAGGTTCCTGCCTTCTTCCCTGCCCCGCAACAGCCTCGCGGCAGGCTGCCGGCGGCCTCCCTGCGTTACGCAGAACCAGCGGCACCGGCCTTGCTGTTACTTACCATCGCATCTTGCTGCCCGTGCGCTCAAGCAGGCTGCTGACATAGGCCAGCAGCATCAGGCCGCCCAGAAACAGCCCCCAGACCAGCGCAAAGCAGCCCAGCCCCGCCAGCACCATGGCAGCCATATGCCATGGCGTAAGGGTTATGCCGCACACGAAATGCCCTGCCCCCAGCGCAATCAGCACCCAGAGCAGGAGCCATAATCGGGCCATGACCCGCTTTCTCCCTGTCATCTGGAGCGCGTTGTGCGCCACAAGGCCGCTGCCCCGCAAGCCCTGCCCGCATGGGTTCGGCTTTGCGCGTTGCATGGCCGCACGCTATGACAACATGCCTGCCCCGGGCCAGGCGCGCCATCGTGGCACGGGCCAGCCCGCGTTCACGCAGGCCTGAACGCTTCTGCATATGGGGAAACAGACTTATTCGCACTACAGGACCGGACCAGAGCAGAAATAAGGAGTAATTTCCGCCGCATGACCACCCGCACGCGTTTCCCCATCTATTCCGTAACCGAACGGGCGGCCGACCTTGCGGTCCACATCATCGGCGTCGTGGGGCTTGGCTATGGCGTGTTGTGGCTGCTGCGCACGGCCATGCTGGCGCATTCGGGCCTCGCGGCGGGTGTGACCATGCTGTACTGCGGCGGCATACTGGGCACCTGCCTGTCATCGGCGGCCTATAATTTCTGCCCGCCCTGCCGCCTCAAGGGCGGATTGCAGCGCATTGACCAGTCCATCATCTTCGTGGCCATTGCCGCAACCTATACGCCCTTCATCGTGCTCGGCGGGCAGGGGCGCGCCAGCCTGTGGTTCTGCGCGGTGCTGTGGGCCATGGCGGCGGCGGGCATCGTGGCCAAGATGTGCTTCTTCACCTGGTCACGCCGGTTTCATGTGGTGCCTTACCTGTGCGTGGCGTGGGTTTTCTTCCTGTGTCCTGACCCGCAGGTCTGGATGCTGCCCAGCCCGACCTTCTTCCTCATCGTGCTGGGGCTGTTCTTCTTCAGCATCGGGGTGGTGTTCTACATGCGCGAGAACATGCCATTTTCCAACGTGCTTTGGCACGTGATGGTGGTGCTTGGCGCAGGCACCCACATGACCGCGGTGGGCTGCATGCTGCTGCACTACAGCCACGGGCCGATGCGCGGGTTCTAGCGCAATTCCACTTCACCAGTTCGAATGTGTCGATTCAAACCGGATCTGCTCTAGCGCCCGATGCGGCGGAGCGGCAGGCCCGCCTCGAGGTGCTGCTCGATCACCTCCAGCGGCACGTCGCGCGTTTCGGGCACCAGCAGCACGGTAAACAGCATGAAGCCGATATTCATCACGCTGAACCCGGCAAAGGTCCATCCCGCCCCCATCGCCGCGACAATGGTGAGAAAGGTGTTGCTCACCGCCCAGTCCATGCCCCAGTTGGCCAGCGTGGAGCACGCCACGCCAAAGTCACGCCCCGCGATGGGCTGGATCTCGGAGCACAGGGTCCACACCAGCGGTCCCGCCCCCATGCCAAAGCCCGCCACAAACACCAGCAGGGCCGCCACAAGGCTCAGCGTGGCCCCCAGCCCCTGCAGGTGCATCCCCTCGATGACGGCGGCACAGCCCAGCGCACAGGCCATGATGACGCAGCTTGACACCAGCAGCGGCCTGCGCCCCCAGCGTGAGACCATAAAGATGGCCGCGATGCCCACCACCGCATTGACCAGCCCGACCAGCACCGTGGCCCATGCGGCGGCGGTGGTGCCAAAATGCGCGCCTTCCAGAATCTTGGGGGCGTAATACATCACCACGTTGATGCCGGTGAGCTGCTGCATGATCTGCAGCCCGATGCCCAGCGCCACCGAGCGGCGGAAATACGGCTTGGCCCGCAGCAGGGCAAAGCCGCTTACGGCCTTGCCCGCGCCCAGTTCGTGGCGGATGCTGTCAAGCTCCCGGTCGGCCTCGGCCTCATCGCCACGCAGGTCGCGCAGCACCTTGCGCGCCTCCTCAAAGCGCCCGCGCGCCGCAAGCCATGACGGGCTGGAGGGCAGCAGCGCGCATGCGGCAAACAGCGCCATGGCGGGCACAACCGGCAGCCCCACCATAAGCCGCCAGTGCCCTCCGCCCGCAAACAGGCCGCCCGCCAGGTAGCCCAGCAGGATGCCGCAGGACTGGAGCATGGAAAAGGTGGAGACCATGGTGCCACGCATCTTGCCCGTGGTCAGTTCCGATATGTAGAGCGGCGCGGTAAAGGTGCAGATGCCAATCGCCGCCCCGATCAGGAACCGCCCGAGCAGGATCTGCCCGATCAGCCCGGCCGTTGCGCAAAGCAGCGCGCCTGCCCCGATGAGCAGCGTGGCCGCGCCCAGCGCCAGCCTGCGGCCGAAGCGGCGCGAGAACACCCCCGCCCCGAGCGAGCCGAGCAGCGCCCCGATCATCAGCACCGACACGATCCATTCCTGCGCGCGCGCACTTGCGTGAAAGTCGTGGCCGATAAAGCCCAGCGCCTCGGCAATCAGCCCGGTATCAAGCCCTACGAGCAGCCCGGCCATGGCCGTGGTCAGCGCCGCGCGCACCCCCGTGGCACCCGGCGGCGAGGCCTGCGGCGGGCATGGCGTGGCGATGGGCGAAGATACAGGCTGTGACACGTGAGTTGATCCCCTGCGCTGCGGCGCCATCGGGATCGAGCGCGCCGCCTGTCCTTCCTTCATAGGCGATGCAACAGGCCCTGATCCATGATGCAACCCCGGATCAGGGTGGATTATGGGCCATCATTTTCGCGTATGCGGCGCGCCGTGTTACGCATGCCGGCCCCACACCGCACAAAGACCCTGCCCCATGACCGTGCCAGTGCCAGTGCCAGCCCCTGCTGCCGCCCCCCGCTTCCTGCCCGGTGAGAAGCTGGCCCTTGGCCTGTGCTTCATATTCCTGTTGTGGGCCAACTGGGTCACGCCGCTCTGGGCCGATGATTACTGCCGCACCATTCCCTTCAGCCCGCGCATGATCTTCCATATCGTGTGGGGCAACTATTTTTTCTGGACCGGGCGGTGGTTCATCACCCTCGTCACTTTTTTCGTCCTCGACCTGCACCGTTATGGCTCGCTGGCCGCGTTTGCGGTGGTGAATGCGGGGGTGTTCGTGTTTCTGATGCATGTGGTGGTGCATATGTGCAGGCACGAGGCCGGGCACCAACCCGGGCCTTCGGCGCGCACCGGATTTGCGCAGTGCCTGCTGGTTTTTCTCATGTTGTGGTGGCTGCCACGCACCATTGCCGAGGTCGCCTTATGGAAAACCGGCGCCATTGGCTACCTGTGGGCGGTTACGGGCGAGATGTGGATCCTCTCACGGGTGCTGGCGGGGCGCACGCGCATGAACGTGGCGCAGTACGGCGCGGTGTTCCTGATCGCCACGGCCATGGAATCGATTTCGCTGCTGATGGCGCTGTTCCTGCTGGGGTGGGCTGCATGGGCATGGAAAAACAGCCGCCCGGCCCCCTGGGCGCTGGCAGGCAGCCACGCGCTGGGCACGTTCACACTGGGCATCGCACCAGGCAATTACATGCGCGCGCGCTTTATGACGCCCAGCACGCTGCCCGACCGGCTTGACGGGCTGATTGGCAACCTGGGCAGCCTGTTCGACCCCTTCTGGGTGCCATTCGTGCTGCTGATCGGCATCGGCCTGTTTGTGGGCAGGCGGCAACTGTGTTTTCCCGCCTGCCTGCGCTGCGGGCGGGGCTGGATGTTTGCCGCGCTGGCACTGGCCTACATGCTGCTGCTGCTCATTTTCCCCCGTGAGGCGCTGGCAGCCCGCGTGTCCTATCCCGCCAGCGTCTTGCTGGTATGCTATCTGGCCTGCCTGCTGTTTTCATGCCCGGTGGGCGCGGTTTTCCGCAAGGTCATGGCGGTGACCTGCGCGGGGCTTGCGGTCATGCACCTGGCCATTGTCATCCCTGACCTGACGCTGCTGGCCCGCATCAGCCATGACTGGGCGGTGAGCACGCGCGCACAGGTGGCGCGTGACCAGCCGGTCGTGCTGCACAAGGTGACCATGGGGCCACGGCACAAGCTGCTTTACGTGCACAAGGACATCATCTTCGTTGGCATCAACCCCGACCCGCGTAACCAGCTGACCATGTGTTACGCCTGGGCCATGGGGGCATCCTCCGTCAGGGCGGTACCCTGACGGCGCATGGCATGCAGCATTATTCGCTGCTGCCATTGGTGGGCGGCGGGGGCGGCGCGCCATTGCCGCCGGGCTGGCCGCCTTCGGGCTGCTGCTGGTTCTGCTGCGCCCCTTCCCGCTCGGCCTTGCGGGCATTGTGCCGGCGCACCATGCCCGCGGCACAGCCTGCCGCGGCACCGCCCTTGCCATGACCGCTGCCAACAAAGTGCCCGGCCACCCCGCCAGCCACGGCACCCTTGACGCAGCCGCCCGGCTCGGCATGGGCTGCAACCGGCAGGGCGAGTGCTGCCGTGGTGGCGAGGGCGAGTGCGGTAAGCCTTGAAAACATCGGATATCCCATCTGGTCTGTGTCTGATCAAAGCAACGGGAGCGTGAGCGTGAAGTTCCCCGCCACAGATGATACGGCCCCTGTGATGGCCATGCGCCAAATCAAGGGCCAGGAAGGGAACGGCAGTCATGCAGGGGGCATGGTTGCCAGCGCGGGGGTCCTATTCCATCGTGACGCATCACGTAACGGAGAGAATTCCATGAGCAAAGAACCGAGCGACATCATCCACGCAGCCCTGATCCACGCCGCCGCCACCCTTACGGCCGCCAAGAAGGACGTGATGGAAAAGGCATCCCCCGATGAGGTGAAGAAGCACTTCAAGACCTTCCTGCACGCCATTGAAAGCGGCTGGCGCGAGCATGAGGCGGCTGATCACCACCATTCCTGATCCTGCGCACACGATCACGCCAAAGGGGACGGCGCATTAAATGCCCGCCCCTTTTTTGTTCAGCGCGGCGGGACCGGGCTGGCGTTCAGCCACGCGTCTCGTCGGGCGCCGGTGTGGGCAGGCCTGCACGCTGTCCTAACAATCCGGCCCGTTGGGCCAACTGAAACAATGCCTGCCCCCTGAAACTGGACATGATCATCACGAACAGGCTGACAGGCCCGATCATATTCTCAAGCGCATGGGCACGCCCAGGCGACAGGTTGTGCGCAAACCATAGATACAGCCCGGCCCTGATGAAAAAATACAGTGCCCATATCCAGCTATAGAGCCGGAAAAATGCCCTGAGGTCATGGCGCTCCGGGGGAAAGGGCGCGCCGCGACGCTGCTCGGCAATTTCCTGCACGATCGGCCTGCGGCCCGAAGCCCCCAGGGCAAACACCACAGCAAAAACCAAACTGGCAGGAATGGGTTCATACGCCGCAGGCAGCCAGACCACGACAATCAGATCCGTAATGGCCAGAACCAGAGCCAGCCCATTGAACAGCCACCACACCCGGGGAAAACCCAGGCCACAATACCAACGCCGCAGCCCGTCGCCTGCCATGAACACGATCACGGCGAGGGTGGCATACGGCGCCAGGCCCAACGCACCCATAACCCATGACAGGATCAGGCCACCTGCATCAAGGGCAATCGTGGCCAAGGCCGATGGGCGCTTCATCGGGATTTTTCCAGATCAAGAAAGACATCAGGCACGAAACTGCCATGAAACCCGTCAGGCACGCGCTGCGGAAGGATGACAGCGGCAACCGGGCCATCGGCCACATGACCGGCATCGAACACGACCAGTTTTGATCCCGCCCATTCCGGTCGCCAGACCGTGCTCATAAGCCACCCATCATCAATCGGCGCATCATCTCCGCGCGGCACGAACACCGGTTCGGACACAGAAGCCGACAGGCCAAAATCAAACTGGTCGATCGCCCTGCGCGACAGATCAAGGCGCGTGATGGCCTGAAAACCCACCTGTTCCACCCCGCTACGACTGGCATAATAAATCTGGTCGTAAGGCCTGCCCGCATGGCGGTCATCAATGCGGGGAAACTCGCCCCCCATGTCATGCAGGCGTTCAACGCGCACGGGGTCGCGCCCCTCAAGCGCCACGCTCCAGCGGCATGGGCGTGCAGGCGCGGCTTTGACACGCACACCGCCTGGCGTAGGAAACAAAGGCGGCACATCATAGACAAACAGATCAAGGAACAGCCGGTCGTGCCCTTCCCACGCATTGGCGATATGAAACGCATAGACCGGTGGTGCTTCATGCCAGCGCACCTCGCTCCCATACGCACCGCGCCGCAGCACGGCAAGATGACCACCTAGCCCCGGCTGCCAGGCAAATCCAAGGGCATCACCCTCATCCAACCCAGGCGCTGCCGCCAGTGGCAGCACCGGCAGCGCGATATGCCGCGCCGTTACCGCCGCATCATGCACCATGCTGCAAAAAGGGGCCTCAAAACAGGTCTCCCAGCCAAGGTGACCGCGGGCATCAAGACTGCCACACCGGATCGTGCGCGTGTGCCGGCCTTCAGCGGCGTAAGCAAAAAACACGAGCGCCCCGGTGGCAGGGTCATGTTTGGGGTGGGCGGTGAAGCGACCGGTCATGCAGCCATGACCATGAAAGGCAAGCGTATCCGGGCCCAGCAGAACCGGCGCATGCGCCTCTTCCAGCGCCATCAACGTGCCAGCGTGGGCGATGACATGCGTATTGGCTTTTCCCAGCTGTGGGGTGAGGTTCACCTGCGGCATGACCCAGCGGTTGCGATAGATGGCCTGCCCACCCCCAAGCGAGATGGCATGGATCATGCCCTGCCCCAAAAACCAGTGCTGGCTGGCTTCGCCCGGCCGTGGGTTGGGGCCGTTGCGATACAGCGTGCCCTGCAGCCCGGGCGGCAGCCTGCCCTCGATGGGAAGGCAGGCTGCATCGATCTCCCGATAGACCGGATTGCGGTTATTCAGCATGGCTCCCCCTTAACTTTACGGTGTAAAGCGTGGCAGGGGCAGAGAATGGTCGTCAAGTAATTTTTACAATGTAAAGTCAGGTGGGGGCATCACATGAAGACAAAAGAAAAAGGCCGCTATCATCACGGAGACCTGCAAGCCACCCTGTTACGCTCGGCGCGGGTTCTGCTGGAGCGGGACGGTATTGCAGCGCTGAAGCTCAGGGCCATCACCCGGCATGCCGGTGTTTCCGCCACGGCGGCGGCTCCCTATTTTGGCAATCTGGCCGGACTGTTAAGCGTCCTGGCAGCACAAGGTTTTGACGAACTGACTGAAGCAATGTCACCACCACACGCCCCCTCGGCGCGTGATGTGGGGCTGGCCTACATCCGTTTTGCCATTGCCAATCCGGGCCTGTTCACCCTCATGTTTCGCAGCGATGCCATCAATCGCACTGACGCGCACCTTGTAACGGCATCAGAGCGGGCCTTCAGGCGGCTGGCCGCCCTGCCGGGGCCAGGGGAATCAGGCACAACCCAGGCAGCCACCATGGCGGCCCGTTGGGGAAAAGCGCATGGACTGGCCGTACTCGCAATAGACGGACTGCTGCTGTCCCTCACCAACAATGGCGACACCTGCATGACGCTAGATCAACTGGTCAACGAAGCCTTTCGCTGAAAGACTGTTTGAAAAGTCAGCCCAGAAAATATCCAGAGATCATAAGGAAGTTTTTGGTGAAGCTTTTTTCAAAAAGCTTCGAAGAACACCGCCTTTTAAAAAAAAGGCGGCACCCAAAAACTTTTATCATTTTTTATCAATGAGTTGTTTTTAAATAATCTCTGATGCAGACCCTGCCTGTTGCATTGCTTGCCAGCACTGCGACTGCCTTGGCCCGGCAGGCGAGAAAACGATCAAATCCGATCCGGCACCGTTCTTGTACCGAGCCAAATAAAAGTCTTTTTTCGGGAGCCTATAAATGACCACCCATTGCCAATACGAATGGAATGAATTTTAAGTATTCAATAAATACTTATACTCAAATGCACTATGCATTATTTTAATTTCTATAGATTACATCATCGACATGCCTCCGTAAAAATCGACGGCGAAGTGGATGATGCATCCATGTCTCCTCATAAAAAAATGCCGCCTTTTGAAAAAGGCGGCATCCATAAGTTTTCATCAAGGCGTTGTCTTGAACAAGCGCCTCAGCGGTGACCCGTAAAGAACTGGCTCATGTCACCCTTGGTATTATGCCCCCAGTTATCCAGCTTCTTGCCGGTGCGGTCGCCCCAGTCCTTGGCGCTATCGGTGCCTTCCTCGGCCTTTTTGTGGGCCTTGTGCGCCGTATGGCGCGTGCCTTCCTTGGTGTCGTGCGCCTTGAGCCGCACTTCGCATTCGGCATGGTCGGTTACGCCATCGCACGAATCAGCCAGTGCTGGCGCAAGCGTCGCCACGTTCAGGCCGGTTGCACACAGCACTGCCGCAATCACTGTCTTTTTCATGATGTCCTTACCTGTCCGTCCGTTTGCTGTTGCGGCAGGGCACCCGCAGGGGGCACCCTGCCCTTTCATTCAACCAAACGCCCCAAAACGGTCCGGGTTGCCTTACGCCCCGTTGCGGAAGTCGAGCACCACGCGCCCGGCCACCCGGCCATGTTCGAGATTATCGAAAATGGTGTTGATGTTTTCCAGCCGGTCGGGGCTGACCACGGTAGTCACCTTGCCATCGGTGAAAAAGGACATCGCCTCGATCATGTCGAGCCGCGTGCCCACTATGGAACCACGCACCGTGGTGCCGTTCATGACCATGTCAAAGATGGAAAGCGGGAAGTCGCCCGGCGGCAGGCCGTTGAGCACCACCGTGCCGCCGCGCCGCGCATAGCCCACGGCCTGGCTGAAGGCCTTGTCCGACACCGCCGTGACCAGCACGCCATGGGTGCCCCCCGTCTGCGCGCGGATGGTGACGACCGGGTCTTCCTTCAGCGCATTGACTGTTACGCGCGCGCCCAGTTTGCGGGCCTCGGCCAGTTTTTCATCGCTAATGTCAACGGCGGCCACGTTCAGCCCCATGGCCACGGCATACTGGATGGCCATCTGCCCCAGCCCGCCCGCGCCGGAAATGGCCACCCATTCCCCTGCCCGCGTATCGGTCATCTTGAGGCCCTTGTACACGGTCAGGCCCGCGCACAGCACCGGGGCGGTCTTGATCGGGTCAATGTCCTTGGGCAGGTGGGCCACGTAATTGGGGTCGGCCACCACATATTCGGCAAAGCAGCCATTGACCGAATAGCCGGTATCCTCCTGCTTTTCACACAGCGTCTCCCACCCGCCCAGGCAGTGCTCGCAATGCCCGCAGGCGGAATACAGCCACGGCACGCCCACCACGTCGCCGGTTTTGATCCAGTTGACGTTGCTGCCCACCTCGACCACATGGCCGATCCCCTCATGGCCGGGAATGAACGGGGGGTTGGGCTTGGTGGGCCAGTCGCCGCGTGCTGCGTGCAGATCGGTATGGCAGACGCCGCAGGCATCGACCTTGACCAGAATCTGGTTTGCGTTGATCTGCGGAATATCGAGTTCCTCGATCGTCAGCGGCTTGCCGAATTCCCGCACTACCGCTGCCTTCATCTTGCCAACCATCTTGCACCTTCAGTTTCACTGCCCTGAGCGGGCCGGTATTGCACCTTGCCGCCTGCCAGCCCGGTCAGGGCGGCGGGGGCGGCATCCGGGGTGGGAGTCTTTCACCGCGGCGGCGGATCAGCCTTGATCTGCATCAGGCTGGCCCGTGCCGGTGGCGGGCAGCAGACATGCCATCAAGCCCACGGGCCAGGTCAGCCACCAGCGCCTCGCCTGCTTCAAGCCCGATATGCAAACGGCACGTTGGCCCTGCCTGCGTGACCGAGGGGCATTGCCGCGAAATCCCGCCCGTGGTGGGCAGCACCAGGCTTTCATATCCTCCCCATGAGGCCCCGATGCCGAACAGGCCCAGCCCGTCGATCATCGCCACCATGTCGGCTGTTGTAAAAGCCGCGTCAAACACGACCCCGAACAGCGAGGAGGCACCGGTGAAATCCCGCTTCCAGTATTCATGGCCGGGGCACGATGGCAGCGCCGGGTGCAGCACGCGCGCCACCTCGGGCCGGTCCTGCAGCCACAGCGCCACGGCCAGGGCGGTCGCGGCCTGCTGGGCCTGGCGCACGCCCATGGTGCGCAGGCCGCGCAGGGTCAGCGCGCAGTCATCGGGGCCGGCCACCTGGCCTGCCTGAATAGCGGCATCACGCAGGGGGCGCCAGTCGGCCTCGCTGGCCACCGTCACCGCGCCGATGATGGTATCGGAATGGCCTGAGGGGTATTTGGTCAGCGCCTGCACCGACACATGCGCCCCATGGGCGAACGGACTGAACAGGCCGATGCCCCATGTGTTGTCCACGATCAGGCGCGCGCCGGTTTCAGCCGCAAGGCGGCCCAGCATGGGCACGTCCTGCACCTCGAACGAGTGGCTGCCGGGGCTTTCGGCAAAGATGATCTGGGTATTGGGCTGGATCAGGCCGCGCAGTTCGGCCTCGGTCGCGGTGGGGGGGAAGTAGGTGATCTCCACGCCAAAGCGGCGCAGCACCTTCTCGGCAAAGCGGCGGGTGGGGCCATAGACGGAATCAGAGAGCAGGCAGTGCGCGCCCGCCTGCGCATAGGCCAGGAATGGCAGCGCGCACGCCGCCAGCCCCGAGGGCACGAGCTGCGCATGCGTGCCGCCCTCGATCAGGGCTATGGCCTGCTCCAGCCGGTGGCCGATGGGCGTGCCCATGGCGCCATAGATCAGTTCATCCCCATAGCGGCCCTGCCCTGCCTGCTCCATCGCCCCGACGCTGGAGAACAGCACGGTGGAGCCCCGCTCGGCAGGCGGGTTGACGAATACACCCTTCGCCCCCTGCGGCGTGTCACGGCCAAGGGGCACGAGCCGGGGCGAGAGGTCGCGCCAGCCGCGCACCACGCTTTCAAGCAGGTCTGGCGGCACAAGGGCCATCGGATCAGTCATGTTGGCCGTCCGCCCTTACGCGCCGCACACGATGGGCGCATCGGGCGTGGAGGCCCATTCCGCCCATGAGCCGTCATATACCACCGGCTCGCCCGCGCCAGCCTGTGCACAGACCAGCCCCAGCGCGATCATGCACGCGGTCATGCCGCTGCCGCACGAGCAGGTGACGGTGGTGGTGTCGTTTACGCCCAGCGTCTCGAATTTCGCCCTGAGCGCCTCAACGGGCAGGAAGCGACCGTTATCATCAAGCAGTTCGCCATAAGGCAGGCTGCGCGCGCCGGGCATGTGACCGGATTCGATGCCCGCGCGCGGCTCGGGGTCGCGCCCTTCAAAGCGGCCACGGCTGCGGGCATCAAGGATCAGGCCAGGCAGGCGGCCGTGCACGATGTCGAGCACATCACCCGTGCCGTGCAGCCGGTCATAATGCGGGCGGCTGATGAAAGGGGCTGGCGTGGTCAGGTCCGGCCCGCTTTCCAGCGGCAGGCCAGCGCTTTTCCATGCGGGCAGGCCGCCTTCAAGCACCTGCACGCCTTCATGGCCGAACAGGCGCGTCAGCCACCACGCACGCGCGGCGCACGCCATGCCATCCTGGTCATAGAACACGATGCGCTTTGTATTGGCCATGCCGCGCTCGGTGGCGAGGCGGCTGAAGCGGGCCTGCCCGGGAATGGTGTGCGGCAGGGGAGAATCCGGATCGGAAAAAGTATCGATATCAAAGCGCACCGCACCGGCTATGTGCGCGTTGGCAAAGCGTTGCTGCGGGTCGAAGGCCTGCCCCGGCAGCGCCATGGAGGCATCGAGCACAAGAATATCACCACCATTGTGGATGGCCTGTGCCAGATCACTGGCTGAGATCAGCGGATGCATACCTTCTCCCGGTCTTCAAGGAATTGCGTGTTCGACAATAAGGTGCAGCATACAGGACGGGAGCGAAAGTCCTGAACATTTGTCTTTCGTTTCATGGCAGGAGGGGATAGGCCACCGATATGGTCGAACGTATCATGATGGGGTTGATGCTGGGGGGGATCGCATTCGGCTGCGTTCTCATCCTCTATCCGTTCCTTACCGCCCTGCTCTGGGCCGCGATCCTGACCTTTTCCACCTGGCCGGTGTTCATGCGGCTGCGTGCGCGCATGTCGCTGCTGCCCGCGGCCCTGGTCATGACGCTGCTGTGCGCACTGGTGCTGGTGGTGCCGCTGGCCATCGTGGTGTCGAGCAGCATTGCCGATGTGCCCGCAACCTTGCAGTACATGGTCAACGCCGTTGGCGCGCTGCACCTGCCGCCACTGCCCGCGCGTATTGCCCATATTCCGCATTTCGGCCCCGAAATTGTTGAAAAATGGCAGAAATGGTCGGTCGATGTCGGCAGCATAGACCAGGTCGTGCGCCCCTATGCCGGGCGCATCGGGCAGTCGGTGCTCAGCGCCATGATGCAGCTTGCCAGCGGGCTGGCGCACCTGGCCATGGCGCTGTTCATCTCCTTCTTCTTCTGGCTGGGCGGCGATGCGCTGGGCAACACGTTCGTAGCCGTGGTCAGGCGCATCGCAGGCGTGTATGCCGACCGGATACTGGGCATCGTGGGCCGCACCATACGCGGCACGGTTTACGGCATTCTGGGCACGGCCATCATCCAGGGCATCCTGACCGGAATCGGGTTTGCCATCGCGGGCATTTCCAGCCCTGTGCTGCTTGGCGCGGTCACCGCCTTCGTGGCCGTGCTGCCCATCGGCGCGCCGCTGATCTGGATCCCGGCTTCGGTGTTCCTGCTCATCACCCACCATCCCGGCTGGGGCATTTTCCTGCTGCTGTATGGCACCATCATCGTATCGGGCGCCGACCACATCATCCGCCCCATGTTCATCGCCCGGGGCGCGCAGATGCCCTACCTGCTGACAGTGCTGGGCGTGCTGGGTGGCGTGCTGACCTTCGGGGGCCTGGGCATTTTCCTTGGTCCCGTGCTGATTGGCGTGGGCTATACGCTTACGGCAGAATTCGCGGCGGGCGACGTGCGCCGCCGCGATCCCGTTCCTGATGACATCCGCGAGCCGTTTATCGAACCATGACCCTTGCCCGCCCCTATCTCCGCCTGCCTTCCGTCCAGCCACGCCACGGCACGCCGCCCCGGCTGGACCTGACGCCCCCCACGCGCGAGGGAGATGGGGTCAAGATCATCAGCTGGAACCTGCTGCGCCGCATTGGCGCCACGGTGCGCGACGTGATCAACCTGATCCATGCCGAGCGCCCGGACCTTCTGCTCATGCAGGAGGCCACGGTGGAAATCGACACCCTGCCCACCCTGATTGGCGGCCACTACGCGCGCTCGCCCCTGCCCGGCCGCATTCACGGGCTGGCCTGCTGGAGCCCGTGGCCCTATCGCCGCCAGCCGCTGACCTGCACCCTGCCTGCTGGCACGCTCATCCGCCGGGTGGCGCAGGTGATCGAGTGCCGGTCGCTGGTCGTGGCCAACGTGCATCTTTCACACGGGCAGCTGCTCAACCGCCGCCAGTTGCGCCGCGTGGTGCAGCTTTTGCCGCACCAGGCCGCCATATTGGGGGATTTCAACCAGGTCGGCCCGGCGCTGATCCGCCATTTTCAGGATGTGGGGCCACGCGCGCCCACCCACCGCATGGCCGACATGCTGCCCATACGCCTCGATCGCTGCCTGGTGCGCGGCCTGACCTGCACCGAGCGGCATGTGATCGAGAACTATGCCTCAGACCACCGGCCCATATCGGTCACGCTGCGCCCCTCGGGCAGCCGCGCCTACAGGTAGGGCAGCATGAGGCGGGCCGCGGCGTCGCGCAGCTTGCGCACGAAGGGGCGGCGGTCGAGATCATGGTGCGTGAGCCTGATGTGGCGGTGTCTGGCGATGAAATCATCAAGCGAGCCCGCAAGGTCTGCATCATAGGTTTCGAGGTTGATCTCGAAGTTCAGGCGCAGGCTGCGCACGTCAAGGTTGGAACTGCCCACGAACGACCAGTGCCGGTCCACCACCATGAGCTTGGAATGGTTGAAGGGCGGCCGCGCCAGCCAGATCCGGCACCCCGAATCCAGAAAGCGCGGCAGGTTGGCCGCCCGCGCCCAGTCCAGCAGGGTGTGGTTGCTGTGCGCGGGCACCACGATATCCACCTCGATGCCCCGCAGCGAAGCCAGTTCCAGTTCGGTCAGGAACCGGTCATCTGGCAGGAAATACGGCGTCATGAGCCTGATGCTGTGCCGCGCCATGGTGAAGGCCTGGAGCATGGTGTACTCGATCTTCTCCAGGTCCATGTCCGGCCCGGCGGTCACGATGCGGCCGGGTGTTTCGCCACAGCTTGCCTGGGGGGGGAAGAAGATGTCCGCCGTCAGTTCCTCGCCCATGGTAAAGGCCCAGTCCCGCGCAAAGGCCTCGCTCAGCTGGTGCACCACCGGGCCTTTAAGCTGGAAATGCGTGTCCGATACCAGGTGCGCGGGATGGGAGGCGGCGATGTTTTCCTCGCCGATGTTCAGCCCGCCCATGAATCCGGTCAGCCCGTCGGTCACCAGAATCTTCTTGTGGTCGCGCATGTTGATGAACGGCATGCGCCACGGCAGCATGGAATGCATGAACTGCCCCACCGGCACGCCGGCATGGCGCAGGATGCGGGCCACCCCGCAATTGAAATAACCCGACCCCACGCCATCGACCAGCACGCGCACTTCCACCCCCCGCCCGTGCGCCCTGGCCAGCGCATCACAGAACTGGCGGCCAATGCTGTCGGCGCGGAAGATATAGGAGCACAGCAGCACGCTGCGCTCGGCCGCGTTGATGGCGGCCAGCATGCGCGGGTAGACCGTATCGCCATCATGCATCGGCTCGATGGCGTTGCCGCCCAGCAGCGGGCGGCCGGTCAGCTTGCCCACCATGGAGCCCAGCGGGGCGAAGGCGCCCTTCTCATCGCACCGCCACTGCGAGGACATGGTGCGGCTGCGCCACGGATGCTGCCCCGCCATGCGTCGCGCGCGCCGGTGCACGCGGTTGATGCCGAACATGAGATACAGGATGCCGCCCGTAAGCGGCATGAGCACGGTCACGCCAATCCAGCCAATCGAGGCCCCGACATCGCGCTTGGTCAGGAGCACATGGATCACGACCGGCACGAGAAAGCACAGCCGCAGCACAAGCAGGGTCAGGTCCCATATGGTCAGGGTATCAAAGATCATGTCACCTCATCCTGCTCCAGCCCGGTCATGCGCCTACATGCTCTTATCCTACCCGCCGGGCTTTACACAGCCACGACCCGGTGGAATGACCCTGTTTTTCAAATAACCTTTTGATAAATAAAAACAAAAGTTTCCATCTGTTGCCTTTTGTCAAAAAGGTGCAGGACTTCAGGGCCCATGACCCCATGCCTGCTGGACGGACGCTTGAGAAAACCTGTAAAAAACGGGGCATGACAGCACGCCCGCCTGCCCTTCATCGCCAGCGCCGTGGCAGGCGCGCCTTTGCCGATGGCCTGGCGGCGGAACAGGCTGCCATGGCCGATCTGCGGGCGAAGGGCTGGCAGGTGCTGCTGCACCGCGCCCGCACGCAGTGGGGGGAAATCGATATCGTGGCCCTGCGCGCGGGCTGCCTGGCCTTTATCGAGGTCAAGGCACGCCCTTCCGTGCTGGCGGCAGGCGAATCGATCCGGCCTGCGCAGGTCACGCGCATCATGAATGCAGCCCAGGCGCTCTGCGCCGCCAATCCGCACTGGACCTATGACAGCATGCGCCTTGATGTCTGCGCGGTGCTGCCGGGCAATGTCATTGAATGGATACCGGACGCCTTCAGGCAGTACTGAGCCCGGCTGGTTCCGCCAGGATGCAAACGCCGCCTTCTTGAAAAAAGGCGGCATCCAAAAGCTTTTATTATTTTTTAAAAGGCTGTTTTCAAACAGACTTTCAGGTGCGATGGCGGATCGGTGCCGGATGGATATGGTGGGTTACGCTGCCATGCGGGTGATAGACGATGGTATGCACCATCGTGTGCTGCGTATGGGCGGGGGTGCCATGATGCGCTGCCAGCACAACCGGAGCGGCATGGCCCCTGCCCGCTGCATGGCGGTAGGTCGCGTGGCGCACGGGCGGTGGTGGCGGGGCGATCAGCGCGCCAAGCGTGAGCCGGTCGGCCTCGCTCTCGGTTACCGCATGGGTGCGGGCATGGGCGGGGGTGGCGATGCTTCCAATCAGACCTGCGCCAAGCAGCAGCATTGTAGCAGAACGCAAGTCAGTATAGCGCATCAGGCCCCCTTGTTTTTTCAAATGCCAAGGAAAGCTAGGCGAAAGCGGTGGCATGATGCAAGTGATGTTATGCCCCAAATACGAAACGGGCGGGACATTTCTGCCCCGCCCGTCCTTTTTACTGCCCTCGGGCCGCCCTGATCAGGCAGCAGCGGTGGCGATGCCCTTCTCGGTCAGGAGCTTTTCGAGCTCGCCGGTCTGGTACATCTCGGTCACGATATCGCAGCCGCCAATGAACTCGCCCTTGACGTAAAGCTGCGGCACGGTGGGCCAGTTCGAGAAGTCCTTGATGCCCTGGCGCAGTTCGGCGTCGGCCAGCACGTTCTCGGTCTTGAAGGGCACGCCAAGGTGCTTGAGCACCTGCACCACACGCGCGGAGAAGCCGCATTGCGGGAAGTTGGCATCACCCTTCATGTAAAGCATGACGGGGTTGGCGTCGATCTGCGCCTGGATGCGCTGTGCGATTGTTTCGGCCATAATCTTGTTTTCCTGCTTTGGGGGTAAGGATACCGCTTTTTTGGTCAGTCGGGCGTCTGGGTCTGGAGCGCCAGCGCATGCAGCTTGCCGCCCATGTGCCCCTGCAACGCGTTATAGACCATCTGGTGCTGCCGCACGCGGGGCAGGCCGCGAAAGGCCTCGCTCACCACGCGGCAGGCATAGTGGTCGCCATCGCCCGCCAGATCATCGATCGTGATCTTTGCATCAGGCAGGGCCTCGCGGATGTAGGTCTCGATTTCCTGTGCCGTCATTGCCATGTGGCTTAAAACTCCTGCCCTATCGGTCCATCAGTCGCGGAAAGAATTCGGAATGCACCGCGAGCAGACGCGCCTTGGATATTGTGGACCCGCTGGGCAATGTCAAACCCTCGCCGCCCGAACGGCCCAGCCTGCGGCATGGCACCCCTGCCTTTGCCGCAAGGGTGGCAAGGGCCTGCCCATCACGCACCGCCACGACATAGCGCGACTGGTCCTCGCCAAACCAGAAAGCCTCGGGCCGCATGCCGGATTGCGGGGCGTCGAGCACGCAGCCTGCCTGCCCTGCCATGACCATCTCGGTCACGGCCACCAGCACGCCGCCATCAGCCACATCGTGGCAGGCGGCAATCGTGCCATCAAGGATCAGCCCGCGCACGAAATCGCCATTGCGCCGTTCGGCGGCCAGATCGAGTTCAGGCGGCTCGCCATCCTGCGCGCCAAGGATCTCGCGCAGCCAGATCGACTGGCCAAGCTGGCCCTTCGTCTCGCCCAGCAGCATCACGTCGCAGCCATCAGGCATGCCAAGCCCGACCGCCTGGCGCACGTTCTCCAGCACGCCAAGGCCACCAATGGCAGGCGTGGGCAGGATGGACTGCGAGGTGCCATCAGGCGCACGCGTCTCGTTATACAGCGAGACATTGCCGCTTACGACCGGGAAGTCGAGCGCACGGCACGCCTCGCCCATGCCAGCGATGGCATCGACGAACTGGCCCATCACCTCGGGCTTTTCAGGCGAGCCGAAGTTGAGGTTGTCGGTCACCGCCAGCGGGCGGGCACCCGTGGCCGTGATGTTGCGCCACGCCTCGGCCACGGCCTGCGCGCCGCCCAGCTTTGCGTTGGCGCGGCAGTAGCGCGGCGTGCAGTCGGTGGTCAGCGCCAGGCCGATTTCCGTATCCTCGACCTTGACGATCGCGGCGTCGGCCGCACCCGGCCTGCGCACCGTCTGGCCGCCCACCGTGCTGTCATACTGGTTGTAAACCCATGCACGCGAGGCGAGGTCCGGGCAGCCGATCAGCCGGATCAGCGCCTGCTCCACACCCACGGGGTCGATGATCGGCTCCATCGGCTGCGGCTTTTGCGCAGGCGCCGTGGGGCGACGATAGACCGGGGCCTGATCGGCCAGCGGTGCCAGCGGAATCTCGGCCTCGACCGCGCCCTTGTGGCGGATCACGATATTGCCGGTATCGGTCAGGTGACCGATGACGGCAAAGTCGAGTTCCCACTTGTCAAAGATGGCGCGGGCCTGCTCGGTGCGGTCGGGGCGCAGCACGATCAGCATGCGCTCCTGGCTCTCGGACAGCATCATCTCATACGCCGTCATGCCGCGCTCGCGCTGGGGCACATGGTCAAGGTCGAGGTCGATGCCAACGCCACCCTTGCCCGCCATTTCCACGGCGGAAGAGGTCAGGCCAGCCGCCCCCATGTCCTGAATGGCCACGATGGCGTCGGTCGCCATCAGTTCGAGACAGGCCTCGATCAGCAGCTTTTCAACAAACGGGTCGCCCACCTGCACGGTCGGGCGCTTGGCCAGCGCATCCTCGTCAAACTCGGAGGACGACATGGTGGCCCCGTGAATGCCGTCGCGCCCCGTCTTGGAGCCGACATAGATCACCGGGTTGCCAACGCCAGCAGCCGCCGAGAGGAAGATGCGGTCCTGCCGCGCAACACCCACGGTCATGGCATTGACCAGCGGGTTGCCGTCATAGGCGGGGTGGAAGTTGATCTCGCCGCCTACGGTCGGAACACCCACGCAGTTGCCGTAGCCGCCCACGCCGCGCACCACGCCATCAACGATGCGGCGGGTCTGCGGGTTGTTGGGGTCGCCAAAGCGCAGGGCGTTGAGGTTGGCCACCGGGCGCGCGCCCATGGTGAACACATCACGCAAGATGCCGCCCACGCCGGTGGCAGCGCCCTGATAGGGCTCGATGAAGGAGGGGTGGTTGTGGCTCTCCATCTTGAAGATGGCGGCCAGACCGTGGCCGATATCAACCACGCCCGCGTTCTCGCCGGGGCCATGGATGACCCATGGTGCCGTGGTGGGCAGGGTCTTGAGATAGGCGCGCGATGACTTGTACGAGCAGTGCTCGGACCACATCACGGAGAAGATGCCCAGTTCCGTAAAGCTGGGCGTGCGGCCCATGATGGACAGGACATTGCCGTATTCTTCCGCCGTCAGGCCGAATTCGCGCGCCAGTGCCTCATCAACGGTGCGTTGTGCCTTTGCACTCATCCGACCAGAGCCTCCACAAGTCCCGTAAACAGGGGTTTGCCATCCTCGCCGCCCATCAGCGGATCAACCAGATCCTCCGGGTGGGGCATCATGCCGCAGATGCGCAGGTTCTCGCTGAACACACCGGCAATGGCGTTCATCGAGCCATTGGGGTTGAGCTGCGGGTCGCCTGCATCCAGCCGCCCGTTTTCCGCAACGTAGCGGAAGGCCACGCGGCCGGTATCTTCGAGCATGCGGATGGTCTCGGCCTCGGCAATGTAATTGCCATCGCCATGCGCCATGGGGGTGCGGTACACATCACCCTTTGCCCAGTGGCGGGTGAACGGCGTGTCATTGCGCTCCACGCGCAGCCAGCAATCCTGCGACAGGAAGCGCAGCGCCGCGTTGCGCAGGAGTGCGCCGGGCAAAAGCTGCGCCTCGGTCAGAATCTGGAAACCGTTGCACACGCCCAGGATATGGCCGCCCTTGAGCGCGAATTCGCGGATGGCCGCCATGATCGGCGCGTGTGCCGCCATGGCGCCGCAACGCAGGTAATCGCCATAGCTGAAACCGCCGGGCAGCACCACAAGGTCCAGCCCCTCGGGCAGGACCGTATCACGGTGCCACACCATGGCCGGGGCCTGCCCGGTCACGCCGCGCAGCGCGATGGCCATGTCACGCTCCCGGTTCGTGCCGGGAAAAACTACAATTGCCGCCTTCATTTGCCGCCGCCGCAGGGATAGGATTCATGCAGCGCCGTGAACACGACCTCGCCCGCCGGGCGGTTCAGTCCATCGCGGTGGGCCTTCATCCAGTTCACGACCTTGCCGCGCATGTCCGCCGTAGGGGTTGCGGGCATTATGCAGAAAGCCGCGGCGTCCTTGTCGTCCTTCTGCGCATTGCGCTCGAACAGGTGGTCGAGCGCACCCGCATCGGCCACGCCGGAGATGTAGGAATCACAGATTCCGGTGCCGGCGGGCTTGGTGCACAGCGATCCAAGCTGCTCGCCAGACAGTCGCGAGACACGCTGGGCGGAGGCCTGCGCCACCGGCAGCGCCGCCGCCATGACACAGCCAAGGGCAAGAAGGCGGGCGATCTTCATCCAACGACCTCCGTTGTGAAATCCTCGATCACGAGATTGGCCAGCAGGGCGCGCGCCATGGCATCGGCCTGCGCGCGGGCGCGCTCGCGGTCGGTCTCGTCAATCTCGAGCTCGATCACGCGGCCAATGCGCACCTCGCCCACATTGCCAAAATCGAGCACATGCAGCGCATGTTCCACGGCCTTGCCCTGCGGGTCGAGCACGCCTTCCTTCAGCATGACGGTCACGCGCACCTTCATTGCATTACCTCCGGTCCCTTCATGTCGGAATTCGTGGCCTCGGGCAGGATGCCCAGGCGCATCGCAACTTCCTGATAAGCTTCTTCAACCTTGCCCATGTCCTTGCGGAAACGGTCCTTGTCCAGCTTCTCGCTGGTCTTGGCATCCCACAGGCGGCAGTTATCGGGCGAGATTTCATCCGCCAGGACGATGCGCATGTTGTCGCCCTCGAACAGGCGTCCGAATTCCAGCTTGAAATCGACAAGGATGATGCCGATGCCCATGAACAGGCCGCACAGGAAGTCGTTGATGCGCATGCTCAGCGCCACGATGTCTTCCATGTCGTGCGGGCAGGCCCAGCCGAATGCGGTGATGTGCTCCTCGCTCACCATCGGGTCGTTCAGGGCGTCGTTCTTGTAATAGAACTCGATGATGGGGCGCGGCAGGCGCGTGCCTTCCTGGATGCCCAGCCGCTTGGACAGCGAGCCCGCCGCCACGTTGCGCACCACGACCTCGAGCGGAATGATCTCGACTTCGCGGATCAGCTGCTCGCGCATGTTGAGGCGGCGGATGAAATGGGTGGGAATCCCGATATCGTGCAGGCGCAGCATGAGGTGTTCGCTGATACGGTTGTTCAGCACCCCCTTGCCGGTGATGATGCCTTTTTTCGCGCCGTTGCCGGCGCTGGCGTCATCCTTGAAATACTGCACGAGCGTGCCCGGCTCGGGCCCCTCGAAAAGGATCTTGGCTTTTCCTTCGTAAAGCTGGCGGCGGCGGCCCATACTCGTCCTTCACATAACGCTGTGGGGACGGGCCGGGAGCGGCCCCTCCCCTGATCTGCAGGATCTGTTTGCGGCATGATCCCCAATGGTCCGCATGCCATAGCAGCGTTCCGGGCGGGAAGATACCATATTTACCTTAATCCCGTGGCTGTGGCGCCTCGAGGTCGATCGGCTGGTAGCCCACGCGGTCGGGCGCGCCCGCGGCAAAGAACCACGACCGGCGGCCATCGCCTGCCACCCCGATGGCCGATGAACTGCACGTGCCAAAGCCCGAGCGCGGCGGGATGTTGAGTTCACTACCAGCAGGCAGCGAGCGGTCGGCCAGCAGCGTGGTCCAGGCCGACCATTCCGGCGGCACGGGCCAGGTTGCCGCCCGGAAGCGTGGCAGGTGGCGGGCGATGCGCGGCATGCCCATGTCATCGGGGTCGGTGGTGGCGACCATGTGCACGCCGGGGGCGAGCTGCTCCACCTGCGGCTGGCCGTAGCCGGGGCCGCGGATGAAAAACGCATCCGCCCGGTCCGCCACGATCATGTTGAACGAGCGCCATGCACCTGCATCGATGGTGGCGATGTGTTCCACCGCCGCCCGTGCCGTATCAAACTTTCCCGCCAGCAGCGGCAGCGCGCCGCGCGAGTTCTTGCCCGGCATGGGGCCAAGGCTGCCCACGCGGTTCATGATGCCCGCGACCACGCCCGCATCATTGAGCGTGAGCCACGAGCCACCGGCCACCTGGTCCTGCCCGCCAATGACGTTGGGCTGCCCGGCCCAGTGCCGCCCAGGCGGCAACCAGGGCCGGTCGAGGCGTTCGTCACGGTTGGCCGCCATGAGCAGCGGCCAGCCCTGATCCGGATCGTGGGAAATGACGACTGTGCACACGCCTCGATATCCTGCTGCTGTTTTCCGTCAGGGCACGGGGCTTCAGCTCCGTGCGGGACCTGCCTCGCCAAACACGCGGGTGAAGGTATGGTCGATCTTGCCCAGATGGGCATTGCTGTCCATCGCCGCATCGAGCACTTCCGCCGGCACCCGGCCTGCCACCTCGGGGTCGGCGGCGAGGTTCTCGCGGAAGGTCTTTGCGCCCTTCTGCCCCAGCTTCGTCCACGTTTCCATGGCGTTGCGCTGGACGATGCGGTACGCATCCTCCCGCAGGATGCCCGCGCGCGCAAGGGCCAGCAGCACTTCGCCCGAATGCACCACGCCGCCAAGGCTCTCGATATTGGCCTGCATCTGGTCAGGATAGACCACCAGCTTTTCCATCATGCCCGCAAGGCGCATGAGCGCGAAGTCGAGGCCGATCGTGCCATCGGGGCAGATGTTGCGCTCGACGGAGGAGTGGCTGATGTCACGCTCATGCCACAGCGCCACGTTCTCGAGTGCGGGAATGACATGCGAGCGCACGAGGCGGGCCAGCCCGGTCAGGTTTTCCGACAGCACGGGGTTGCGCTTGTGCGGCATGGCGGACGAACCCTTCTGCCCCTTGTGGAAGAACTCCTCCGCCTCGCGCACTTCCGAGCGCTGGAGATGGCGCACTTCGGTGGCCAGCCGCTCGATGCCGCTGGCAATGACCGCGAGCGCGCAGAAATAGGCGGCATGCCGGTCACGCGGAATGATCTGGGTGGACACGCCCTCGGGCTTCAGGCCCAGCTTGCTGGCCACATAGTCCTCAACGCGGGGGTCGATATGGGCATAGGTGCCGACAGCGCCCGAGATGGCGCAGACGGCAATTTCCTCACGCGCGCGGACAAGGCGCTCGCGGTTGCGGGCGAACTCGGCATAATGGCCCGCGATCTTCAGGCCGAATGAGGTCGGCTCGGCATGGATGCCGTGGCTGCGGCCGATGGTGAGCGTGTATTTGTGCTCGAACGCGCGGCGCTTGAGTGCCGCCAGCACGGCATCGACATCCTGCAGGAGCAGGTCGGTCGCCTGCACCATCTGCACCGACAGGCAGGTGTCGAGCACGTCCGACGAGGTCATGCCCAGGTGCACGAAGCGGCTGTCGGGGCCGACCTTCTCGGCCAGCCAGGTCAGGAAGGCGATGACATCGTGGCGGGTCTCGGCCTCGATCTCGTCAATGCGGTCGAGATCGGCCTGCGAGAAGGCGGCCATGGCGGCATCGCCCTTCTCGCGGATGGTCTTTGCGGCCTCCAGCGGGATCGCGCCATATTCCGCCATGGCCTCGCAGGCGAGGGCCTCGATCTCGAACCAGATGCGGTAGCGGTTCGTGGGGGACCAGATGGCGGCCATGACGGGACGGGTATAGCGCGGTACCATGTTCTCGGGCTTCCTTGGCTCAAAGCGACACAATTCAGGATCAGGCCGCCTTCCTAGCCAATTCTGGCGCGTGCGTCTCCCTTATATTCACGCCGCTTTCCGCCCATGGCATACAAGCTGTCATGACAGGCATGATTGCATGTTGCCCGCGCACGGCGGCATAAAGCACCTGCCACGCCCGCCACGCCTTGCCGCGGCATGACCTTGCCTTCAGGAATCCTTCTGCCCATGTCAGCCATTTTTTCCCCTTCTTCCCTTTACGCACTGGCCCAGGTTATCCTGATTGACGTGACGCTGGCGGGTGATAACGCCATCGTGGTGGGCATGGCGGTGCGCAACCTGCCGCAGCAGTCACGCCGAATCGCCATATTGTGCGGCGTGCTGGGGGCGGCGGTCATCCGCATCGGGCTGGCGCTGGTGGCGGTCAGGCTGCTGGCCATCATCGGGCTGACACTGGCGGGCGGCCTCCTGCTGATGTGGGTATGCTGGCGCATGTTCCGCGAGATGCGCGGGGATGGCCATGCCGAAACGGACACCCCCGCCCCCGGTTCCCTGCGCAACGCCATCATCCGCATTATCGTGGCTGACCTGTCCATGAGCCTGGACAACGTGCTGGCCGTAGCGGGGGCTGCGGGCGAGCATATGGGCGTGCTGGTGAGCGGGCTGGTCATATCGGTGGTGCTGATGGCGGTCGCGGCCTCGCTCATCGCCCGGCTGCTGGAGCGGTACAAATGGATTTCGTGGGTGGGGCTGCTGGTGGTGCTGGCGGTGGCCATTGAACTCATCGTCAAGGGCGGGGGCGAGGTCTGGGCGCATGTGGGGCATGTGGGCTGATGCGCCCCCTCACCTCCCTGCGGCCCGCATGCCTGCGCCGTTGGTGCCAGGCGGCCTGCCTTGCCACCATCATGGCGGGGCTGGCCACCCCTGCCTCCGCGGCCACGGCTCCCGCTCCGGCTGAAGGCGACTGGCCCACGCCGCGGCAGGCCGCCACGGGCAATGCCGATGATGACCCCATCGCAGCCAAGCTGCTGGTCTATCTGCGCCTGCTCTCGGGTGCTGGCGGCACGGCGGAGGAATACGCCACCTTCCTCAACGAAAATCCCGCATGGCCACAGCGTGGCCTCCTGCTCGCCCACTACCAGCAGGCGCTGGCGGCGGAATCGGATGATGCGGTGGCGGGCGCGCTGTGCCCCCGCCTGCTGCTGACGGACGCACGCGCCCTGCTGCGCTGCGCCCATGCCAGCCCCGCCCCCGAAAAACTGGCGGCATGGGCGCGGGATACATGGATCAACCGCGCCGACAGCCCCACGGACGCGCAGGCCCTGCTGGCGGGCTTCGGGCCGCAGTTTACGCCACAGGACCACTGGCAGCGCTTTGACCGGCAGGAACGCGCGGGCAGGATTGACGCCGCAACCCGGCAGGTGGCGTTGCTTGAAGCCACGCAGCAGCCCGTGGCCCGCGCGCGCCTGGCGTTTCGCCGCAACGACCCGCAGGCGGAAGATACACTAAGCACCCTGCCGCCCGAGCAGCAGGCCGATGGCGCGCTGGTGCTCGACCAGTTGCGCTGGCTGCACCACGCGCAACGGCTCGATGAGGCGCTGGCCCTGTGGCGCGCCCGTGGCGTAGACACCGAAAAGCAGCAGGCCCCCGCCATCGCCACCGTGTTCTGGCGCGAGCGTGACGGGCTGGCACGCGACTTGCTGCTGGCCCACCGGGTGGATGACGCGCTGTTCCTGGCCAGCGACACGGCGGATATCGGCTCGGCCAACCATTATGATGCCCTGTTCCTTGCAGGATGGATCCGGCTGGAATATCTGCATGATGCCGAGCACGCGCAGGCCGATTTCGCCCCGCTGGCGCAGGCGGTACCGGTCATTACCCGCAGCCGGGGGCTGTTCTGGGTGGGCCGCGCGCTCTGGGCACGCGGGCGCCATGGCCCGGCCCGCGCGCAATGGATGCAGGCGGCCAGCCTCGCCAACACCTTTTATGGCCAGATGGCCATAGAATGGCTGGCAGGCAACCGCGCCAACCAGCTCGTGACCCCTGAGCAGGCGGGCCGCCAGATCCGCGCGCATCTGCTGCGCGAGAGCGAACCCAGCCCCAGCGTGGCCGATTCCGTGCGGTTTGACACCACCGACCTCGCCCGCGCCGCCGAGATCCTCGTTTCATGGAACGACCGCCACCATGCGCGTGACTTCATTCTGGCGCTTGATGCGCAGGGCACCAGCCCCATCACCCATGTGCTCGCCGCCCGCATGGCCATCCGCCTTGGCATGCCCGATGCCGCCGTGATGGTGGCCCGGCTGGCGGGCAAGGATGGGCTGACACTGGTGCATGAGGGCTGGCCCCGCGCCTGCGCCCCCCCCACGAGCACCCTGCCGCCCGATGTGGAACTGGCCATAACCCGGCAGGAAAGCGGATTTGACGCAGGCGTGGTCAGCCCCGCCCATGCGGTGGGCCTGATGCAGCTGCTCGTGCCCACCGCGCGTGAAGTGGCGCGCAAGGCGGGGCTGAACGTGAATGTCAGCGCCGCCAGCCTGACCAACCCGGACCTGAACATGCAGCTTGGCGCGGCCTACCTGGCCGATATCGCCCGGCGCGTGGGCAATGCCGTGCCCTACGTGGCCGCCGCCTATAATGCAGGTCCCCACCGCACCGACGGCTGGCTGCTGACCCTGGGCAACCCCGCGCGCGACACCCCCGTGCCCGATGCCATGCTGGACTGGATCGAGAGCATCCCCTTTGGCGAGACGCGCAACTACGTGGAACGGGTGGAGGAAAACATGGCCATCTATCAGGCGACCGACCCGGCGCTGGGGGCAGGCTGATGGCGTTTTCACCCGCCCGCTTCATCGCCAGTTTCTGTGGCACCGGCTTTGCGCCCCGTGCGCCGGGCACGGTGGGTTCGCTCGCTGCCCTGATCGTGGGCGTGCCACTGCTGGGGCAATGGCTATGGATGGCGCTGGCGGTGCTGGTGGTGACCTTTGTAGGCTACCGCGCCACGCAGCTTGCCTCAGGCGGGGAAGACCACGGGTGGATCGTGATCGATGAGGTGGCGGGCATGTGGATTGCCATGTTCCCCCTCGCCCCCCTGCCGCTTGATGGCCTGCGCTGGGCTGATGGGCTATGGCTGGCGCTGGCCTTTGCGCTGTTCCGCCTGTTCGACATTACCAAGCCCGGCCCGGTGGGCTGGTTTGACCGCAGGCATGATGCTCTGGGCATCATGGGCGATGACGTGGTGGCCGGACTCATGGCGGCCGCGATCCTGGCAGGCATCCGTTGCCTTGCCTGATGCGTTGACGCCCCTGAAAGAGGAGATTGCCGCCGATGTTACCTGACACCTTTCTGGGCCGCATGCCCGATGCCCTGGCCCGCCTGCGCGCCGCAGGCCAGCGTGTTGTCACGGCGGAAAGCTGCACCGGCGGCCTGCTGGCCGCCGCCATGACCGAGGCCGCTGGCGCGTCCGATGTCGTATGCGGCGGTTTTGTCACCTACTCCAACAGCATGAAGCACCATGCGCTGGGCGTGCCGCTGAAACTGCTGGAAGAATATGGCGCGGTCAGCCGCGAGGTGGCCGCCGCCATGGCGCAGGGCGCGCTCGGCCATGCGCCCGATGCCAACCTGTCAGTCGCCATTACCGGCATTGCAGGCCCCGGCGGGGCCACGCCGGGCAAGCCGGTGGGGCTAGTCTGGTTCGCCGTAGCAGGTGGCGGCACGGTGCATACGGTCTCGCACCATTTTGCGGGCGAGCGATGGGATATCCGCACCCAGGCCGTGCGCGCGGCCCTTGGCCTGCTGCTTGACCACGCGGGCCGACTGGCAGCGGAATAAGGGCAGCATAATAACAGAAGTTTTTGGTGAAGATTTCTTTAAAAAGCTTTGAAGAACGCCGTCTTTTAAAAAAGACGACACTCAAAGACTTTTATTTTTTCTATTAATAAGTTGTTTTTCAACAGTCTTAAGCTTTTTGAAAAAAGCTTAACCAAAAACTTTTTTCTGTTTTCAGGACAAGCTGGCTTGACCTAGTACCCGGCTACCGTGCTGCCGGTTTCCGGCACGCGGATGGGGCTTGCGGTCTGGCCCGTGCCCTGTGCCTGCACGGGGTGGCCAGCAGAAGCTGCCGGCGCGGGGGACTGAAGCGAGGTACGGGCCTTCTGCAGGCTCTGCTCGTTCAGGTCAGCGGTCTCGGCATCGCTGCCGGGCGCGGGGGCTTCCGCCTTGTGCGGCGCGGGCGAGGCGGCATGGGCCAGCGGGGCCGCGCACACAAGGGCCGCCCCCATAAGGGCGGGGAGAATTCTGCTCATGAAGTGTTTTCCCTGTCGTCGATACGGGGGGGTCAGGCGTTGCCTGCCTTGGCGGCGGTCACCTGCGCAGGCTCGGCTGCGGGCGGCGGGCCATAGATGTCACGCGCGCGGCGGATGAAGGCCGAGACCATAAGGCGCACGGCCTCGTTGAACACCACCCCGATCGCGGCCTGCAACAGGCGGGACTTGAACTCGAAATCCACGAAGAAATCGACCAGGCAGCCACGCGGCTCGGGCGTAAAGGTCCAGACGTTGTTGAGGTAACGGAATGGCCCCTTCTCGTAGCTGACGCGGATGGTGCTGGGTGCCTCGAGCAGAACACGGCTGGTAAATGTCTCGCGGAAGGGGCCGAACCCGATGGTCAGGTCAGCCACCAGCTCGGTTGCCGTGCGCGTGCGCACGCGCGCACTGGTGCACCACGGCAGGAACTGGGGGTATTTCCCGACGTCGGCCACCAGTTCAAAAAGCTGGCTGGGCGAATAGGCGATAAGCCGACGTTCGGCATGGGTGGGCATCTACTTGATCTCCATTGCGCCACGCTCTGCCTTCAGGCGTTGCTCACGTGCGGCGCGTAGCTGCGCAAAATCTGAATCCGCATGGTACGACGACCGGGTCAGCGGCGAGGAACTGACCTGCAGGAAGCCCTTCACCCGGGCCATGCCCGCATAATCGGCAAATTCCTCAGGCGTTACGAACCGGGCCACCGCAGCATGCTTGACCGTAGGCTGGAGATATTGCCCCAGGGTGATGAAATCAACGTCCGCAATGCGCAGGTCATCCATGACCTGCAGGATTTCAGGCCGTTCCTCCCCCAGTCCCAGCATCAATCCCGATTTTGTGAAGATGGAAGGATCCATCCGCTTCACGTCATCAAGCAGGCGCATCGACTGGTAGTACCGCGCGCCGGGGCGGATGGTGGTGTAGAGCCGGGGCACGGTCTCGAGGTTGTGGTTGAACACATCGGGGCGGGCGCGCACCACCACCTCGAGCGCGCCGGGCTTGCGCAGGAAGTCGGGCGTCAGGATCTCGATGGTGGTGTCAGGCGCGCTGGCGCGGATCGCGCCAATCACGCGGGCGAAGTGATGCGCGCCGCCATCAGGCAGGTCGTCACGATCCACCGATGTAATGACCACGTGCCGCAGGCCGAGCTTGGCCACCGCATCAGCCACGCGCCCGGGTTCATCCCCGTCAAGCGCGTTGGGCAGCCCGGTGGTGACATTGCAGAACGCGCAGGCCCGGGTACAGATCTCGCCCATGATCATCATGGTGGCGTGGCGCTGCGACCAGCATTCACCAATATTGGGGCATGCCGCCTCCTCGCACACGGTCACGAGGTTGTTGTCGCGCATGAGCTTGCGCGTCTCGTGATAGGTGGGGTGGTTGGGGGCGCGCACACGGATCCACTCTGGCTTGCGGGCAATGGGGTTATCGGGCCTGTGCGCCTTTTCTGGATGGCGCAGCGTGGCTTCACCCTTCTTGCGGTGGTCGATCATCAAACGCACGGACATGATGCAAAAAATCCCGTAAACAGGCAGATAACCAGAAGTGAAACGCCTGCAGCAAGACGTCAAGCATTCTTGGCGCCCTGAGCCGGGCGCAGGATCACATCCGCACGATCAGGGTGCGGTATGGCCCTGCCCCCGGCTTTCAGTGGGGGTCAGATATGCAGCGCCCCGTCATACGCGGCCAGCACGGCCTCGTGCATGGTCTCGGATATGGTGGGGTGCGGGAAGACCGTTTCCTTCAGTTCGCCATCGGTCAGTTCACCTGTGCGGGCGATCACGTAGCCTTGGATCATCTCGGTCACTTCCGCGCCAACCATGTGCGCGCCGAGCAGTTCGCCGGTAGCCTCATCAAAGATGGTCTTGACCATACCCTCGGGCTCGCCCATCGCAATCGCCTTGCCATTGCCTATGAACGGGAAGCGACCCACGCGGATCCTGTAACCCGCAGCCTTTGCCTTCTCCTCGCTCAGCCCGACGGAGGCCACCTGCGGGCGGCAATAGGTGCAGCCGGGAATATTCATTGGGCTGATCGGGTGAACCTCACGCCCCGCGATCAGTTCCGCCACCATCACACCCTCGTGGCTGGCCTTGTGGGCAAGCCAGGGGGGAGCTGCAATGTCACCGATGGCGAACACGCCCTTCTCGCCCGTGCGGCAGTAGGGATCGACTGTGATATGGGTGCGGTCCACCTTGATGGCAGTGCCCTCGAGGCCGATATTCTCGACATTGCCGACAATGCCCACCGCCGAGATCACGCGCTCGACCGTGATGGGCGTGGTCCTGCCGCCAGCGGTTACGTCTATCGTAACCGAATTGTCAGCCTTGGTGATTTTGCCCAGCTTCGCCCCGGTCAGGATCTTCATGCCCTGCTTTTCCAGCGCCTTGCGTGCAAAGCCGCTGATCTCGGCATCTTCCACCGGCAGGATGCGGTCAGCCACTTCCACAATGGTCACCTCGGCACCCATGTTGCGATAGAAGGAGGCGAACTCCACGCCAATCGCGCCAGAGCCGATCACCAGCAGGCTGCGCGGCATGGCCTTGGGCACCATGGCCTCGCGGTAGGACCAGACCAGCCTGCCATCAGGCTCCAGCCCCGGCAGCACGCGGGCACGCGCGCCGGTGGCCACGATCACGTTTAGCGCGGTCAGCACGGTGGTTTCCTTACCATCCACGCTGACCGAGACCTTGCGACTGGCCCCCGCCGTGCCGGCCAGCTTGCCAAAGCCGCTGATGACCGTGACCTTGTGCTTTTTGAGCAGGTGGGCAACACCTGCCGAAAGCTGCGCCGAGACGGCGCGCGAGCGCTTGACCACCTTGTCAAAGTCAAAGCGCACGTTATCCGCCGCGAACCCGAACTCGCCAAGGTTGTGCAGCAGGTGGTTGATCTCGGAGGCGCGCAGCAGCGCCTTGGTGGGAATGCAGCCCCAGTTGAGGCAGATGCCACCAAGCTGGGAGGCTTCCACCACCGCGACCCTGAGCTTGAGCTGGGCCGCGCGGATGGCCGCGACATACCCGCCGGGGCCGCCGCCAATAACAATCACATCAAACTGTGTGGTGCTCATTGAACGCGCTCCCTCAGACCACAAGGCTCATGGGGTTCTCGACCACCTTGCGGAAGGCCGAGACCCACTGTGCGGCCAGCGCGCCGTCCACCACCCGGTGATCGACCGAGAGCGTGACAGTCATGACGGTGGCGATGGTGATCTCGTTACCCTTGACCACCGGCCTGCGCTCGCCTGCCGCAATGGCCAGGATGGCCGCCTGCGGCGGGTTGAGAATGGCCGAGAACGCCTTGACCCCGTACATCCCCATATTGGAGATGGAGAAGGTGCCCCCCTGGAATTCCTCGGGCCTGAGCTTGCCCGCCCGCGCACGCGCCACGAGGTCGCGCGTCTCGAGGCTGATCTGGCGCAGGCTCTTGGTATCGGCCTTGCGCACGATGGGCGTGATCAGCCCGTCGGGAATGGAGACGGCCACCGAAATGTCCACATCCTCATAGACCCGCACGGCCTCCTCGGTGAAGGACACGTTGACCTGCGGCACCCGGCGCAGCGTGACAGCCGCCGCCTTGACCAGCATGTCATTGACGGAAATCTTGTACGCCCCCGGCCCTTCATCAGGCGAGGCCGCGTTCATCTGGCTGCGCAGTGCCAGCAGCGCATCAAGCTCCACATCCATTTCCACATAGAAATGCGGTACGGTGGACTTGGATTCCGTGAGCCTGCGCGCAATGACCTTGCGCATGGTGGTGTGCGGAATACTCTCGAAGCCTGCCTCTTCCACCAAAGCCGCGGGCGCTGCGGTTTTGGGTGCCGGGGCAGATGCCGCCTGCTCCACATCACGGCGCACGATGCGCCCGTTGGGGCCGCTGCCCTTGAGGCTGGCAAGGTCGATGCCCTTCTGCGCTGCAATGCGGCGCGCCAGCGGGGATGCGAACACGCGCGTGCCTTTGGCGGGTGCGGCAGCCGGAGCCGCTGCGGCTGGCGGCGGCGCGGATGGCGCGGGCGCGGGTGAAGCTGCCGGGGCAACCGGGGCTGGCGCATCCGGTACGCTTTCCCCCTGCGCCACCAGGATGGCGATGGGCGTGTTGACGGCAATGCCGTGCGTGCCGCCCTCGATCAGGATGCGGCCCAGAATGCCTTCATCCACGGCCTCGACTTCCATCGTGGCCTTGTCGGTCTCGATCTCGGCAATCACGTCGCCTGCGGTGATCGTGTCGCCCTCCGCCTTGAGCCAGCGGGCCAGCGTGCCTTCCTTCATGGTGGGGGAAAGGGCTGGCATCAGGATGTTGATGGACATCGCGCGTTCCCCTCACACAACCTGCCGGACGGCATTGATGATCCAGTCCGTATTGGGCAGGGCCAGCTTTTCAAGGTTGGCGGCGAACGGCATGGGCACGTCGGCGCCCGCCACGCGCACCGGCGGCGCGTCGAGGTAGTCGAACGCATGCTCGATCACCTGCATGGCCACTTCCGCGCCGATGCCTGCAAACGGCCAGCCTTCTTCCACCGTAACGAGGCGGCTGGTCTTCTTCACGCTGTCCACCACGGTCTGGGTATCGAGCGGGCGGATGGTGCGCAGGTTGATCACCTCCGCCTCGATGCCCTGCTCGGCCAGTTTTGCCGCCGCCTCAAGGGCCACGCCCACCATGATGGAGAAGGCGACGATGGTCACGTCACGCCCCTCGCGCTCCACCTTGGCCTTGCCGATGGGCAGGATGAAATCCTCATCCACCGGGCAGGGAAAGCGCTGGCCGTACAGGATCTCGTTTTCAAGGAACACGACCGGGTTGGGGTCGCGGATGGCGGCGCGCAGCAGGCCCTTGGCATCGGCTGCCGACCACGGTGCCACCACCTTCAGCCCCGGCACATGGCCATACCAGCTTGCATAGCACTGCGAATGCTGGGCCCCCACGCGGGCCGCCGCGCCATTGGGGCCACGGAACACGATGGGGCACGACATCTGCCCGCCCGACATGTAGCGCGTCTTGGCCGCCGAGTTGATGATCTGGTCAATGGCCTGCATGGCGAAGTTCATGGTCATGAACTCGACAATCGGCTTGAGCCCGGTCAGGGCCGCGCCAATGGCCATGCCGGTAAAGCCCTGCTCTGTAATGGGGGTGTCGATCACCCGCTTCTCGCCAAACTGGTCGAGCAGCCCCTGCGAGACCTTGTAGGCCCCCTGGTACTGGGCCACTTCCTCACCGATCAGGAACACGTCCTCATCGCGCGCGAGTTCGGCGGCCATGGCGTCACGCAGCGCCTCGCGCACGGTGATCTCGGTGGTCTCGCCCCAGTCCTTTTCAGGCTGCGGGGCGACGGGGGCGGCAGCTGGCGCGGCTACGGACGGCGCGCACGAGGGCTGGGCCACCGCAGGCTTTGCCGCTGCCGTGGGGGCTGCCGCCGGCATGGCGGATGCATCCTCGCCTTCGGCAAGGAGGACCGCGATGGGCGTGTTGACCGCTACGTTCTCCGTGCCTTCGGGCACCAGGATCTGGCCAAGCGTGCCTTCGTCAACGGCCTCGACTTCCATCGTGGCCTTGTCGGTCTCGATTTCGGCAATCACGTCGCCTGCGGTGATCGCATCACCGGGCTTGCGCAGCCAGCGGGCCACCTTCCCCTCCTTCATGGTCGGGGAAAGGGCGGGCATGAGTATTTCTGTTGCCATCTCTAGATCAGCTTTCCACCAGTATGTCAGTCCACAGCTCCGAGGGGTCGGGCTCGGGACTGGCCTGGGCAAACGCCGCTGCATCGGTCACGACCGCCTTGACCTGTTCGTCCATGGCCTTGAGCTCGTGTTCATCCACGCCCATGGCCAGCAGTTCGCGGCGCACGCGGTCGATGGGGTCCTGGTTCTTGCGGATTTCATCCACCTCCGAGCGCTGGCGGTATTTCGCCGGGTCGGACATGGAATGGCCACGGTAGCGGTAGGTATCGACCTCCAGCAGCACCGGCCCCTTGCCCGCGCGGCAGTGGGCCACGGCCTCGGCTGCGGCCGCGCGCACGGCCTGCACGTCCATGCCGTCGACATACATGCCCGGAATGCCCCACGGCTCGCCATTGCGCCACAGCGCCTTCGAGGCCGAGGCCCGCTCCACGCTGGTGCCCATGCCGTAGCGGTTGTTCTCGAGCACGAACAGGCAAGGCAGCTTGTGCAGGGCGGCGAGGTTGAAGCTCTCGTAAACCTGGCCCTGGTTGGCGGCACCCTCGCCATAATACGTGACCGAAACCTCGTCCGTACCACGATACTTGTTGGCGAATGCCAGCCCGATGCCCAGCGAGACCTGCGCGCCCACGATGCCGTGGCCGCCATAGAAATGTTTCTCGCTCGAGAACATGTGCATCGACCCGCCCTTGCCGTGGGAATAGCCCCCCTCACGGCCGGTCAGCTCGGCCATCACGCCGCGGGGGTCCATGCCGGCGGCAAGCATCTGGCCGTGGTCGCGGTAGGAGGTGATGATCTTGTCACCCTGCTTGAGTTCCATCTGGATCCCGACCACGACGGCTTCCTGCCCGATATACAGGTGGCAGAACCCGCCAATCAGCCCCATGCCATAAAGCTGGCCCGAACGCTCCTCGAAGCGGCGGATCAGCACCATCTGGTAATAGGCATGCTTCAGGTCGGCTTCGGTCATGGCGCGGCTGTTATGCCCGCCCCCCAGGCCGGGATCGGTCTCGTTACTCATCGAACGTCCTTGGTTCATGGTGCCCGTGCCGCCACCCGCGCAGGGTAGGGCAGCCGTTGCGATTACAGGGTGTTTGCGGTGCCATCAGCAGCCTGATGCACGATCATAAGTGCCAGACGCGCCGCCGGATTTATGGATCACATGGATCTGACCGATTTCCATGTCGCGCTCCACGGCCTTGCACATGTCATACAGCGTCAGCGCCGCGACGGAGGCCGCCGTCAGCGCCTCCATCTCCACCCCGGTCGGCCCGGTGGTGCGCACGCGCGCGGTAATGTCGATCCCCTCGCCCGCCCTGTCGGGCGCAAGCTCCACCTTGACGGAGGAAATGGCCAGCGGGTGGCACAGCGGAATAAGCTCCGCCGTTCTCTTGGCGGCCATGATGCCCGCGATGCGCGCCGTGGCCAGCACATCGCCCTTGGGCATGGCACCCGCCAGGATCAGGTCCAGCGTTCCGGCGCGCATTTTTATGTGGCCATGCGCCACGGCCTCGCGCTGCGTATCAGGCTTGGCCGAGACATCGACCATGACCGCATGCCCCGCCGCATCGAGGTGTGACAGGCGGGGTGCGGTCATGGCGTGCTCTCGGCTGGTGGCGCGGCCGCATCCGGGCTGGCCGGGGCGGTGGTGCCCAGCAGCGCGTGCACGGCGGCGCCCACATCCTCATGCCGCAGCAGGCTCTCGCCCACCAGAAAGCCCGATGCGCCCACGGCGTTGAGCTTCATCACATCCGCATGCGTGCGGATGCCGCTTTCGGACACGATGATCCGGTCGGGCGGCACCAGCGGGGCCAGGCGGCAGGTGGTCTCGATATCGGTCTGCAGCGTCTTGAGGTTGCGGTTGTTGATGCCGATCAGCGAGGTATCGAGGGCCAGCGCGCGGTTGAGCTCGCCTTCATCATGCACTTCAACGAGCACATCCATGTCGAGGCCACGGGCGATGTCGAGCAGCTCGGCGGCTTCGGCATCGGTGAGGATGGCCATGATGAGCAGGATGCAGTCAGCCCCCATCAGGCGGCTTTCATGCACCTGCCACGGGTCGATGATGAAGTCCTTGCGCAGGATGGGCAGCTTGCACGCCTCGCGCACGCGGGTCAGGTCCTCGGCGCTGCCGTGGAAGCATGAGCCCTCGGTCAGGACGGAAATGCACGCCGCCCCCGCCGCCTCGTAGGCTTCGGCAATGACGGTGGGCTCGTAGTCGGGGCGCAGGATACCGGCGGAAGGCGAGGCCTTCTTGATTTCCGCGATCAGGCCGATCTGGTGGTCGGCGGTCTTCTGCTTCAGCGCCTGGCCAAAACCGCGCGGCGGGGTGTTCACCTCACGCGCGCGGGCGGTGATTTCCTTCAGCGGCATGACCTTGGCACGCTGCGCCACGTCCACCCGGGTCCGTGCACAGATACGTTCCAGAACATCGGGGATGCTGTCCACATCCACGGGCTGGACACTGCCTGTCTGGGGGGGGGTCATTGGCGTGTCGTTCATGTTTTACCCTGTTACTCTGTTTGGCACGTCTGCCCGGAACTGCCGGACAGCCTCCAGCACGGCCGCAACCGCGCCATTATCGAGCACACCCGCAGCCAGGCGGATGTTCTCGCGCAGGGCGGCATAGTCAATCACACCCCCGTGCATGATATTGTTCCCTCGCCCCGCCACATGCAATGCCACGGCTGCATTGAGCAGCACGGTATCACGGTAGGCACCCTGCCCTCCTGCCGCCAGCGCGCGCAGGGCGGCGGCATTATGGGTGGGCGCGCCCCCTGCAATCGCCGTGATGGGGGCGGGTTGCAGGCCGGTCCTTTCGGGCGCGATGGTCAGGGTGTGAATCTGGCCATTTTCCAGCACGCAGGCCTGCGTGGGGCCAGCAAGGGTCAGTTCATCGATAAAGCGCCCCTGCCCGCACGCCCCGCTTACCGCCCAGACCCGCTCGGAACCCAGGGCGCGGAGCGTGCGCACCATGACATCAAGCCATTGCGGCGTGAACACGCCCACAAGCTGCCGCCTGACCCTGGCGGGATTGGAAAGCGGGCCGACAAGGTTGAAAATGGTGCGGAACCCCAGCGCGCGGCGCACGGTACCCACATGCCGCATGGCGGGATGGTGGCTTGTCGCGGCCAGGAACGTCACGTTATGCGCCGCCACCATCTGCCCGATCGGCTCAGCCCCAACGGGCATAGGCACGCCAAGTTCCAGCAGCACGTCGGTCGCCCCCGAGCGTGATGACAGGGCGCGGTTGCCGTGCTTGACCACCGGCACGCCAAGCGCTGCCAGCACAAAGGCCACCGCGGTCGAGACATTGAGCGTACCCAGCCCGTCGCCCCCCGTGCCACACACGTCCAGGCCGCCATCAGGCATGCCGGGCACCGCCAGCATGCGCGCGCGCATGGCCTTTACTGCGGCTTCAAGCTCGCCCACGCTCTCGCCGCGCATGTGCAGCGCGGTCAGGAAGGCGGCCAGCATGCCCTCGCCCACCGCGCCGTCCATGATCAGCCCGAAGGCTTCATCCGCCATCCCGTGCGGCAGTTCCCGGCCCTCGAGCACCACGTCCACAATGCCCCGGAACGTGGCGGACGCAGCCGAAGGATCAGCCGCGCGCCCGGTCATGACGCCTTCAAGCTCCACCGGGTCGGCCTGCAGCATGCCGCGCAGGCGCAGGCCGGTCAGGAAGGCAACCGCCGGAATTTCCGCCACCTGCCCGGCACGCACCTGCGCCAGCCCGGCCTTTACCAGTTCGGGCGGCACCGCCCCCTGCCCCACGACACGGGCCAGAATATCCCTGAACGCAACCTGCGGCTCGGGGGTGTTGTCCATCGTGCTGCCCATGCCGGCTCAGGCGGCCTTGCGCGGTGTGTTCCTGCCCCGCGCGATGGACAGGAAATTGGCCATGATCTCGTGGCCATATTCCGAGGCGATGCTCTCGGGGTGGAACTGCACGCCAAAGATCGGCAGGCTGGCGTGGCGCAGGCCCATGATCACGCCATCGGCTGTATGGGCGGTGGCGACGAGCGTATCGGGCAGGCTGTCGGGATCGACCGTCAGGCTGTGGTAGCGGGTGGCGTTGAAGGGGTCCGGCAGGCCGGTGAAAATATCGGTGCCGTCATGATAGACCGGCGAGACCTTGCCATGCATGGGCGTGGGCGCACGCACCACCTTGCCGCCAAACACCTGGCCAATGGCCTGATGGCCAAGGCAGACGCCAAAGACCGGCACCTTGCCGGCAGCGGCGGCAATCAGGTCGCAGCAGATCCCGGCCTCGTTGGGTGAACACGGGCCGGGCGAGATGACAATGGCCTCGGGCCTGAGCGCAAGGGCTTCTTCCACGCTGATGGCATCGTTACGGTACACATCGCATTTCTCGCCCAGATCACCGAGGTAATGGACGAGATTGAACGTGAAACTGTCATAATTGTCGATCAGGAGGATCATGGGCGTATCATGGCTTTTCCGCTGGGCCGGGTCAAACCCTGCGGCCTGCCCCGGCATGTCTGGGCGCATCCTATCATGTACGCCCCCGCTATCAAATCGCCTTATGCGCCGTCATCCGTGGCAAAACGCACTGCCTCCTCCGCCGCGCGGAACAGGGCGCGGGCTTTCTGGCGGGTTTCCTCGTATTCCGCCTCGGGCACGCTGTCGGCCACCACGCCGCAGCCCGCCTGCACGTACATCCGCCCGTCCTTGACCACCGCCATGCGCAGGCCGATGCAGGTATCCATGTCGCCATCGGGGCCGAAATAGCCGATGCACCCGGCATAGGTGGCGCGGCGGGTCGGCTCCACCTCGTCAATGATCTGCATGGCGCGGATCTTGGGCGCCCCCGTCAGCGTGCCGGCGGGGAAGCCCGCCATCAGCGCATCGAGCGCCTCGAGCCCCGGCCGCAGCGTGCCCTCCACGTTGGATGAGATGTGCATGACATGGCTGAAGCGCTCGATCACGAACTGCTCGGTCACCTTGACCGACCCGAGTTCGCACACCCGGCCCACATCGTTGCGGCCGAGGTCGATCAGCATCAGGTGTTCGGCGCGTTCCTTGGGGTCGGCCAGCAGTTCCTCCTCCAGCGCCAGGTCCTCCGCCGTGGTGTGGCCACGCGGGCGGGTGCCCGCCAGCGGGCGCACGGTCATGGTGCCCTCGCGCAGGCGCACCAGGATCTCGGGCGAGGAGCCGACAAGGCTGAACCCGTCAAGGTCGAGATAGAACAGGAAAGGTGCCGGGTTGATGCGCCGCAACGCGCGGTACAGCGCAAAGGGCGGCAGGGTGAAGGCCGCGCTGAAGCGCTGGCTGGGCACGATCTGGAAGGCATCCCCCGCCGCGATGTAGTCCTGCAACCTGCGCACGATATCGCAGAACGCCTCACGCGACAGCGTGGATTGCGGCACCGGCGCCTCGATCGCACCCGCAGGCGCATCGGGCAGTTCCACCGGGGTAGAAAGGGCTGCGCGGGCCTGCTGCAGGCGGGCCTGCCCCTCGTCCCAGATGGTCTCGGGCGCAACACCGGGCCGGGGGCGCAGCGGGCTTGCCAGCAGCAGTTCATCGCGCACGGTGTCGAATATGGCGAACAGGCCCGGGCGGATCAGGATGCCCTCGGGCAGGTTCAGGTCATCGGCGGGCATGTTGGGCAGGTGCTCGACCTGGCGCACCATGTCATAGCCAAGGTAGCCGAACACGCCGCCGGTCATGGGCGGCAGGCCCTCGGGCAGGTCGATGCGGCTTTCATGCAGGATGCGCCGGAGAGAGACCAGCGGGGCCTCGGCCTCGGGCGTGAAGACATGGCTGGGCGCGGCCGGGTCATGGCACACGCTGGCCCGGCCGTCATGGCAGCGCCAGATCAGGTCGGGCAGCAGGCCGATGACCGAATAGCGCCCGCGCGAGGTGCCCCCTTCGACGCTTTCGAGCAGGAAAGCGTTATGCCCGCCATTGCCGCCGCCATGGCTGCGCGCCAGCTTTGCCAGCCGCAGGAAGGCCGCGACCGGCGTGAGCAGGTCGGCAGGCTCGATGCACCACGCCACGCTGGCCTGGCCCGCCCGCAGGCTGGCCAGCGCCGCGTCGCGCGCGACCTGGTGGAGAGGGGAAGCGGAGGAGGCTGCCTGTGTGCTCACTGTGCTGCTCCCGCGTTCTGCTGGCCGGTCACTTCCGCCATCACCGCCTGAATGGCACCGTTATTGGGCTTGGGCTTGACGATGCCTTCAAGGGCCGCGCCATAGCTCATTTCAATATCATCGCCCATCGACTGGCCCAGCCCGGCACGCACCTGGTCATACAGGTTTTTCTGGGTGGCGGGATCGGGGTGGTTGATGGCGGTGAGCGTGGCCACGACATACGCATCGCCCGCCTGCGTCATGACACTCTGCCCCGGCTGCGACAGGCGGAAGATCAGGGCCGCCACCTCACGCGGGATTTCGGGCGCGGGCTGCATGGGCGAGATCGGCTGGCTGTGCTCAAGCCCGGCAATGGCGGGGGTGACATGGCCAAGCCCGCCCTGCCCTGCCGCCTGCGTGTAATAGGCGGTGGCCTGCTGGTCGGCCATGTGGCGACGGGCCGCCGCCTGCCATGCGGCGGCAACCTTCGGCCCGGCCTCGGCCAGGGTCTGCGCATGGCCCGGCGTTACGCCATCAACCGCCACGGCATACCACACGCCATCAGGCCCCTGCACCAGCTCGGGGTTCGCCCCCTTCGCCTGCGAGAACACGCGCGCGATGATCGCCTGCCGGGCGGCGTCGCTGCCGGGAATGGGGGCGGGCGTGCCCTCATGGGTCAGGCCCTGCGCATCCAGATCGCCCGAGACGGCGGTGGCGGCCAGATCGGTGGGAATGGCATCAAGCCCGCCGCCTGCAATCGCATCCTGCAGCTTCTGCACGTGGTCGGCCAGCAGCGCCTGGGCGCGGTCATGCGCGAGCTTGTCGTGCAGGGCCTGCTTCACCTCGTCAAAGGGTGTGGAATGGGCGGCATTGATGGCCGTCACGCGAAAGACCACCCAGCCGCCCTCGCTCTTGACGGGGCCCTGCGTTGCATCGGCCGGGGCGGCGAAAATCTGCCTGCCCAGAGTGGCCGAGGGCACATCACCCACCTTGATGCCCGGCAGTTCCACCGCCGCCGCGTCCTTGCCCGCGTTTTTCTGCACGCTGGCCCAGGCGCCGCCATCCGTCCACTGCGCGGCGAGCGCCTTTGCGCGGTCCTCGGTCGGCACGGTCACGATCTGCACGGTCCGCCGCTCGGGCTGGTTGAAGGTCTGGGCCTGCGCCTCGTAGGCCTGGTGCAGGTCGGCATCGGTAATATCAAGCCGCTGGCCAATCGTATCGGCCGACAGCACCACGATGCGGGCATGGCGGTATTCCGGCACGGTGAATTCCCACGGGTGGTTGGCCTGGTAGCGGGCAAGCTGGGCGGCCGTGGGGGTGGCGGTCACGTCCTGCGCGGCAAAGGGCACGCGCACGAGGTCGATGGTGCGGGTCTGGGCCTCGAAGTCGAATACGCGGCGCACCATCACGTCGGGTGCGGCCACGCCATCACGAATCGGCTGCAGCAGCACGCGCGAGGCCTGCTCCTGCTGCACCAGCTCGATCAGGCGGCCCTCGGTCATGCCGGTGCGGCGCAGGCGGTCATTGAACAGGGCACGGTCGAACTGGCCATTGCGCCCCTTGAAGGCGGGGATGGAGAAGATCTCGTCGCGCACCACGGAATCGGGCACGATCAGGCCGTGACGGTCCGCAGCCTCCGCAATCTCGGCCTGCAGCATGAGGCGACCGAGCACCTGCTGGGCCACCTGCTCGCGCGTGGCGGGGGGAATTTGCGAGGGGTCGGCCAGGTGCATGGACTGCGCCACCTGCGGCATCTCGGTCTGCAACGCGTTCTGGTAGGTCTGCACCAGTATGGGGCGGTTGCCCACGCGGGCGGCCACGTCAGCGCGCTCGGTGCCGATGTTGAGCAGCACGTCGCCCACGCCAAACCCGATGAAGGCCAGGAAGAACAGCCCGGCGACGATACGCCCCACCCATGAATCGACAAACACGCGATACAGAAAAGACAGCATGAAAAACCCTGCACCAGGACCAAGATAAAGGCGGACGGATCAGACCCGCGCACCCCGTACGCCGTGCGGGCGGCCCTGTTTTCCGGTCGGGCACCATACGGTCACGGGGGCGGTTTGACCAGCGCTAGCGTGCAGGCGGGCCGGTTGTGCCGCGCGCGGGTTGCAACGCCACCGCAGCCGTGGTGTAGGCTTGCCGCCATCATCGCCATGCCCCGTGCCGCCCGCAGGCCGCACGACCGGGCCATGGCCAGGAGGGGAAACATGAAACAGATCATTGTTGGCAACTGGAAGATGAACGGCCTGAGCGCGGAGGCGGATGCGCTGGTGGCGGGGCTGGCCACGGAACTGGCCGCCCTGCCCACCCGCGCCGACGTGGTGGTCTGCCCGCCCTTTACGCAGCTTGCCCGCCTTGCGCCCGGCCTCAAGGCGGCAGGCATCGCCCTGGGCGCGCAGGACTGCCACAAGGACGCCTCGGGCGCGCATACCGGCGACATTTCCGCCCCCATGCTGGTCGACCTCGGGGTGCAGTATGTCATCCTTGGCCATTCCGAGCGGCGCGCCGAGCACCATGAGCTTGACGAGACGGTGCGCGAGAAGGCGGTTGCCGCCATGGCGGCCGGCCTCACCCCCATCGTGTGCGTGGGCGAGAACGACGACCAGCGCTCCTCGGGGGATTCGCAGGCCACCGTGGGCTGGCAGCTCGAGGGCTCGCTGCCGCAGGGCTTTACCGGCATCGTGGCCTATGAGCCGATCTGGGCCATCGGCACGGGGCAGGCTGCATCCCAGCAGGATATTGCCGATATGTCCGCCTTTATCCGCGCCGAACTGGTGCGCCAGTTCGGTGAAGCTGGCAAAACGATCCGAATCCTTTATGGTGGGTCCGTTAACGCACGCAATGTCACCGATATCCTGCCTGTCGAACACGTTGACGGGGCGCTGGTGGGCAATGCCAGCCTGAAGGCCGAGTCCTTCGTGCCGCTTGTCCGCGCCGCCCGCGCATCGTGATTGCCGCGCGGCCTGCGGGGATCTACTGGAAAGACGCATGATTACAGTTCTTCTTCTACTGCACCTGTTCGTCACCATCGCGCTGATCGGCACCATCCTGATCCAGCGCAGCGAGGGTGGCGGGCTTGGAATCGGCGGCTCGCAGGGCATGGGCTCCTTCATGTCCGGTCGCGGCACGGCAACGCTGCTCACCCGCTCGACGGCGGTGCTCGGCACGGCGTTCATGGTGCTCTCGCTCACGCTCGCGGTCATGAACCGTGGCGCCTCGAGCGGGGTTGGCCACGATATCCTGGCCCAGCCGCCCGCGCCTTCGGCCCCCGCAGCAGGCAAGTAAGCCCGGCCCCTCTGGGCAAGGGTCAAGGCCCCCGCCCCACTTTGTGTGGGGCGGGGGCTTTTTTATTTTTTCACTCAGCCCGCAGGTAGGCTTTGCGCGTGGGCTGCAACCAGTGTAGGAAGGCCATCCATGACGCGGTTTGTATTCATCACCGGCGGCGTGGTGTCCTCCCTTGGCAAAGGCATCGCTTCGGCTGCCCTTGCTGCCCTGCTCCAGACCCGTGGCTATCGGGTCCGTTTGCGCAAGCTTGACCCCTACCTCAATGTCGATCCGGGGACGATGAGCCCCTACCAGCACGGCGAGGTCTTCGTGACCGACGACGGTGCCGAGACGGATCTCGACCTCGGGCATTATGAGCGCTTTACCGGCGTGCCCGCCACCAAGGCGGATAATGCCACCACGGGCCAGATCTATTCCGGCGTGATCGCACGCGAGCGGCGTGGCGATTACCTTGGTGCGACCGTGCAGGTCATTCCCCACATTACCGACTCGATCAAGGAAACGATCGTGGCGGATACCGAGGACCTTGACTTCGTGCTGGTCGAGATCGGCGGCACGGTGGGCGATATCGAGAGCCTGCCTTTCCTTGAATCCATCCGGCAGCTACGCAATGACCTCGCACCTGACCAGACGATGTTCATCCACCTCACCCTGCTGCCCTGGATTGCGGCTGCGGGCGAGCTGAAAACCAAGCCCACGCAGCATTCGGTCAAGGAACTGCAGAACGTGGGCATCCAGCCGCAGATGCTGGTCTGCCGCTCGGACCGGGAAATACCGGAAAACGAGCGCCGCAAGATCGCCAATTTCTGCAACGTGCGCCCGCAGGCCGTCATTGCCGCGCGCGATGTGGACACGATCTATGCCTGCCCCATCTCGTATCATGCCGAGGGCATGGACACCGAGGTGCTGCATCATTTCGGCCTGCCGACCGATACCGCCCCCGACCTGTCGCGGTGGGAGAAGATCGTTGACGCCGTGCGCCACCCCGACCGCGAGGTGGTGGTGACGGTGGTGGGCAAATACACCGCCCTGCTCGACAGCTACAAATCGCTGATCGAAGCATTGCAGCATGGTGGCATTGCCAACCGTGCGCGCGTGCGGCTGAACTGGGTCGAGGCCGAAAGCTTCGAGAAATCGGACGATGCGGTGAACATCCTGGCCCGCAGCGACGCCATTCTGGTGCCCGGCGGGTTTGGCGAGCGCGGCTCGGAAGGCAAGATCCGCGCCGTGCGCTATGCGCGCGAGAACAACATTCCCTTCATGGGCATATGCTTTGGCATGCAGATGGCGGTGGTGGAATGCGCGCGCAACCTTGCGGGCATTCCCGATGCGTCCTCGACCGAATTCGGCCCGACGGACCAGCCGGTCGTGGGCCTGATGACCGAATGGGCGCGCGGCAACGAACTGCTGCGCCGGCGCGAGGGCGGCGAGTTGGGCGGCACCATGCGCCTTGGCGCCTACCCCGCGAAGCTGGCCGAAGGCTCGCGCGCAGCCGAGACCTATGGCCGCACCGACATCCGCGAGCGCCATCGCCACCGCTACGAGGTGAACGTGCATTACCGCGAGCAGCTGGAAAAGACCGGCCTGCGCTTTTCGGGCATGTCACCTGACGATATCCTGCCCGAAGTGGTGGAATACCCCGACCACCCGTGGTTCATCGCGGTGCAGTACCACCCCGAGCTGCTCTCCAAGCCGTTTGACCCGCACCCGCTGTTCTCCGGATTCATCAAGGCGGCGGTGGCGCACGCGGCGAGCAAGCGATGACGGCGCACGCCACGGTCGATATCGGCGCACTTGCGGTTGGCAACGAACATCCGTTCGTGCTGATCGCGGGGCCGTGCCAGATCGAGTCCGCCCAGCATGCGACCGAGGTGGCCGATGCCCTGCAGGGCATGGCGAAGCGCCTTGGCATCGGGCTGATCTATAAAAGCTCGTTCGACAAGGCCAACCGCACCTCCCTCAACGGGGCGCGGGGCGTGGGCATGGCTCAGGGGCTTGATATCCTCTCGCAGGTGCGTGCACGTTTTGGCCTGCCGGTCCTGACCGACGTGCACCAGCCAGACCAGTGCGCGCCGGTGGCCGAAGTGGCCGATGTGCTCCAGATCCCCGCCTTCCTGTGCCGCCAGACCGACCTGTTGCTGGCCGCAGGCCAGACCGGGGCTGCCATCAACATAAAAAAGGGGCAGTTCCTTGCCCCGTGGGACATGGCGAACGTGGCGGCCAAGGTCGCCTCGACCGGTAACGAACGCATCATGCTGTGCGAGCGGGGCACATCGTTTGGCTACAACACGCTGGTCAATGACATGCGGGCCCTGCCCATCATGGCGGGCACGGGTTACCCTGTAATCTATGATGCCACGCATTCGGTGCAGCAGCCCGGCGGCCTGGGTTCGGCCTCGGGCGGGCAGCGCGTGTTTGCGCCCATCCTGGCGCGCGCGGCCTTGGCCATTGGCGTGGCGGGCCTGTTTATCGAGACCCATCCCGACCCCGACACGGCCCCGAGCGATGGCGCGACCATGCTGCCGCTCTCGGCCATGGAAGAGCTGCTGGGCACCCTGCTGCGCTATGACCGGTTGACCAAGCAGACTCCGCCAGATGAGATACTCTGACCGCCCGACCCTGACAAAAAGAAGTTTCTTCTGAAGCTTTTTTCAAAACGCTTCAGAAGAACGCCGCCTTTAAAAAAAAGGCGGCACCCAAAAACTTTTACTTTTTCGCTTTTAACCGGTTAACGGCGCTATGCCAGCGCCGCCATGCGCTGCAACACCGCACTCCCGGCCTGCATGAAGGCCGCCGGGCTGAAATGCTGCGCCACATAGGCCCGCGCCGCCTGCCCCATGGGCGCAAGGCGTTCGGGCTGGCGCAGGGCCTGCTCGAGCTTGCCTGCCAGTTCATGCGGGCGGCGGGGGCGGACATGCCAGCCGCTGACCCCTTCGGTAATGGAATGCGTCATCTCGCCCACGGTGCTGCCCAGCACCGGCAGGCCCATGTTCATGGCCTCGTGGGCGGCAATGCAGAACCCTTCCTGCCGCGAGGGCTGAACATAGAGATGGCAGCCCCGCAGGAACGCCGCCGTATCCTCGACATAACCCGCGAAGTGCACCTGATCCAGCCCGTGGCGCTGGCAGAAGCCCTGAAGCCGCGCATGCTCCGCCCCCTCGCCGCCTATTGTGACCTTGTAGGGCGGCAGGCCGGGCACATCACGCAGGGCCAGCAGCGCGCGGAACAGCACGTCATACCCCTTGGATGGATCAAGCCGCCCCAGCGAGCCGATCTGCACCACCTCGCCCGCCCGCCACGGCGCGGCGGGTGCCAGATCAGGATCAATGCGGAAGATGGGCCATGACATGACCCGGTCGGCAGGCAGGGCGAGCCGCTGGCGGGTCAGTTCGGTCACGTAGCCTGAATCGCCCACCCATAACCGGCTGCGGTTGCGCATGAGCCGCAGCAGGGCGAGGTTGGCAGGCTTGAGAAAGGCGTTGTGCTGCCAGCTCACCACCGGAATGCCCTGGCGCAGCCCCACAAGCTGCCCGAGCAGGGTGGCGCGGGTAAGGGATGTCCAGATATGGGTTGGCTGCACCTTGCGCACCCAGGCATCAAGCCGGTGCAGCATCAGCGCGGGAGATGACGTATCCTCGGCCAGCACGACCGGCTCAAGCCCGGCCTTGCGCAGGGCGGGCATGGCGCGCCCATTGCGCGGGGAGAGAGCGGCAACCTCGACACTGTGCCCGTTGGCGCGGCACACCTCCACGATATCGGGTATGGGCAGGGCAGCGCCACCACCCTCGAACGTGTTGATGACATAGGCGATCCGCATGACCCTCTCCTCCCACACCGACGGTCATGGGTTCTCTCAGCTTTCAGGCGGCGGATGTTTTACCATGCGAGAGGAAATACACAATGTCCCGGGCGGCGCGGCTGGCGGCACTCTCATCGGGCACGGTATGGAAGGTGGCGGCAAATGCCTCCTGCTGGCGGGGGCCATAAAGGGCCTGCTGCGCCTGCGCTACGGCAAGCGCATGGGGCAGTTCATCCACCCGGTCGATCACCTGCCCCATGTTCCAGTGGGCATAGCTGGGATTGTCGCGCCACCGGGCCTTGTGCGAATTGAGGAAGATGCATGGCCGCGGCTGGTAGATCCATTCATAGATCTGGCTGCTGACATCACCGAGGTAGATATCGGCCCCGCACACATAGGACATGTCGACCGAGTTGGCGCTGCCGGTATCGATCAGGATATGCGACAGGTTGCGGATTTTCTGCGGTATCATCCGGCGCAGGCGCAGCCTGCGGTGCTCGACCGATGTATGCAGGTTGCGCCTGAACAGCATGACATGGGGCGCAAAGATCAGGTTGTAGTCATCCTGCCGCGCAAACCAGTCCAGCACCTCAAGCCCCATGTCCCACCATGAGGACAGGACGGGATCGAAATGCGGGTTGTACAGCACGGTCGGGCGGTCATTATCAAAAAACCGGCGGCGCCTGGACAGGTCAACGATATCGAATTTGGGGTAGCCAACCACGGAATGCGCATCAGGGCGGATGAGGCCTTTAGCCTGCATGCGCTCGCGCGTCTTTTCACCGGGCAGCAGCACCAGGTCGAAAAACCGCGTCACGTCGCGAAAGCCGATGGAGCGGTCGCCCGCGCCGTGGGGGAAGTAGATCAGCTTGATATCGAGCCGGAAATGGCTCTTGAGCAGGGCCGATGTGGTCTCGGGCACCACCAGCGCATCAAAGCGGGAGAACAGGCGGATATTCTCGCGCAGGTTGGCAATGCGGCGGAACGGCAGGAAGGAACGGGCCACCACGTTGACGGCGCGCGCAAGCAGGCTGATGTCGATGCGCACGAAGGTCACATCATGCGCGCAGGCACCGACCGTGCGGCGTACATGCGCCTCCTGCTCCACCGATGAGGTAATGACCGTAACATCCTGCCCCAATGCAACCAGCTGGCAGATGATGGGGGCCGTATGCGAAACCTGGTGGATACAGTCGTGGTTGAACAGAAAGCCAATCTTCATGCCATGCAATGTCATGCCTGTAACTATGTCGGTTTTTTTACCGCGATAAAGAGCCGCGGATCATGGCCTTGGCCGCTTTTAGCACCTCCGGCAACGGGGGAGAATACCCTATCCCCATCCCGTTCTTTTTATTGCCTGACGTTTGTGCGAACAGGCATGCCGCCATCACGTGTGCGTGTACCCTCAGGCGCAGGCCAGGGCGGGGCTGCGGCTTTCAAGCCCGATCCGCGCGATATTGAACGGCGTGGTCTGGTATATCTGGTTGATCCAGTTGGCCGCCAGCAGGTGCGCATGCGCGCGCCAGCGGTTGATGGGGCGCTGGCCCGGGTCATCATGCGGAAAGTAGTTGTGCGGCACCGCAATATCGAGGCCCCTTTCGCGGTCGCGGAAATATTCTTCGGCCAGCGAGGTGGAATCATATTCAAGGTGGTTGAACATGTGCAGCGCATGGTGGCGCGGGTCATCCAGCAGGCACAGGCCAGTCTCGGGGCTTTCGGCCAGGACGGTCATGTCAGTGCCACGCGGCAGGTCGGCGCGCCGCACCTCCGTCCAGCGCGAGACGGGAATGGACAGGTCATCGGCAAAGCCGAGCAGGTAGGGCGAGGCCGGGACAAGGATGCGGTGGTCATACACCCCGAACGCCTTGCGGGCGAGCGCATGCTTGGGCATGCCATGAAAGTGGTGCACCGCCGCCTGGGCGGCCCAGCAGATGTTGAAACATCGGTGCACGTTGGTCCGGGTCCAGTCGAACACGCGGCGCAGTTCATCCCAGTATGTCACTTCCGCAAAGGGCAGGCGCTCGACCGGTGCCCCGGTGATGATGAAGCCATCGAAGCGCGCGCCGCGCACCTCCTCCCACGCCCGGTAGAACGAGGTCATGTGACTGGCTGAAGCATTGCGTGGCACATGCCCGCTCATGCGCACCAGCGTGAGTTCGACCTGCAGCGGTGTTGCCCCGATGAGGCGGGCGATCTGGGTCTCGGTGCGGATCTTGTCGGGCATGAGGTTGAGCAGGCCGATGCGCAGCGGGCGGATATCCTGCCGGATGGCATCGGTTTCGCCCATCACCATCACGCCCTCGGCCTCAAGCGTGCCGCGGGCGGGGAGATCATCGGGTATTCTTATGGGCATTGCCGCGTCCGTCCTCCATTGTGTGGGGCGTGACGCACTGCGTGGCATGATCCGCTTGGTTGCCGGCCTGGCCACATCCTCCCTTGCGGGAGCGCCACCTTGCCCGGAACGGCAGGTTGGCGTTGGGCGTCGCCCCAACTCCTGATGCTGGCTGCGGTTTTACGTGTTTTGCGTTACGGGTGCAAGACTAGGCCGCCCCTGCGCTCAGGCATGGGTCAGGATGCTCTGGCGGATCATCTCCGATGGCTGCGGGCGACCGAGCAGGAAGCCCTGCACCTGGTTGCACCCAAGCGCGTTGAGGTGCGCCCACTGGTCGTGTGTTTCCACCCCTTCCGCCGTGATGGGAATGTCCATGCTCTGCGCCAGGCTGATGATGGCGCGGATGATGCCCGCGGCCCCGCGCTCGGGCAGTTCCTGCACGAAGGAGCGGTCGATCTTGATTTTCTGGAAGCGGAACGAGCGCAGGTAGCCCAGCGAGGAATAGCCGGTGCCGAAATCATCAAGCACGATGCTGCACCCGATCTGGCCCAGCCTGTGCAGGATGTCGCGGTTGGTGGCGCTGTTCTGCACGAAGATGTTTTCGGTAATCTCGACTTCAAGCCGCGCCGGCGCGAGGCCCGAGCACGCCAGAGCCCCTTCCACAATGCTCAGGAAACGCGGGTTGCGCAGCTGGATGGGCGAGACATTGACCGCAATGCGCACCTGCTCGGGCCAGCCCGCAGCCTCAAGGCAGGCGGCGCGCAGCACCCATTCACCAAGGTCGTGGATCAGGCCGTTTTCCTCGGCCAGGCCCACGAACTGGTCGGGCGGGATCATGCCGCGCACGGGGTGGTGCCAGCGCACCAGCGCCTCGCACGCGCTGATGCGGTTGCCCGGCATGGAATAGAGCGGCTGGAAATGCAGCGTCAGCGCATTGCCCGCAATGGCCGCGCGCAGTTCGTTGCCAAGGCGCGCGCGGGTCTGGATTTCATCACGCAGGTCGGCATCAAAGAACTGGAAGCCGTTGCGCCCGAGCGACTTGGCGCGATACAGCGCAATATCGGCATGCTGCAAAAGGAGTTCCGCATTCTCGCCATCCTGCGGGTACAGCGCAGCACCTATACTGGCGCCAATGACGATATGGTGCCCGTCGATGATGTAGGGTTTGCTGACGGTCTCGACAATCTCTCGCGCGCGGCCGGTCAGCTCATTCGGGTCGGGCACATGGGGCCAGATGATGGCGAACTCGTCGCCGCCCAGCCTTGCCACGAGGTCTTCAGGACGGCTGCACGCCTTCAGCCGGGCGGAGACCAGCTGCAGCAGCGTATCGCCCGCCGCATGGCCATACACGTCATTGACGGTCTTGAAATAATCAAGGTCGATGCACAGCAGCGTCGCACTCAGGCCGGGGGTGCAGCTGGCCTCGAGCCGGGCGGAGAACAGGGCGCGGTTGGCCAGCCCGGTCAGCGGGTCGTAATGGGCAAGCTGCTCGACGCGGTGCTGTGTCAATCGGCACTCAAAAATAACCCCTGATCGGCATGCAATATTAACCCCCTGTTGAAGGCCCGGCCTGTCTCCTGAAGCCGTAGGCGTAAGGAGACAGGCCGGGGCAGGTATGGATCTGGAGAGA